>NZ_JBHIPX010000002.1:211725-270218 GCF_042196245.1 Bartonella sp. AP19HLJMH | reverse complement strand
GAAAATAGCAACATAAAAATATAACTTTTTAGCAATATGGATTCTACTGTGATCTTTTTTCAACAAAATATAGAAAAATCTTCTATAAAACCTCACAGTTTATAGCCTCATCAAATATTATGCTTATCTCTAGATAAATACTGTGCGTCTGTAAAAAAAATATCCACCCTTATTTCAATAAATAAGGGTGGATGTTTTGTTCTATTTTCGTTGTTCGTATTATTTTATTTTCAGAGTAATTGCACCACCTATTCCCCAATGACCACCAGCACTCGTGGCAGAGAGATTAGAGCGGATTTTTCCGTTTTCAGATGTATAACCAGCACCAAGAGCAAATGCGGATTGCCCACGCCATGCGCCGCTACCAAATGAGACACTCAAAGATCCTGGCTCGTCGAAGTAACGTAGGTTGGATACTGCTAGACCAACGGCGGCTGCTTGCCTTGCCTCTTTGCGTACGCTCTTAATATCATAACTTAAAATATTAAACTTCATATCTGTATATCGGTCAGACCGATCAACAGCATCATCAATGGCATTAATAACAATATTATCCACCCGACTATCCGTATATTTTTTTGCATCATCGAGAACAATTTTCATCTGTTGCTGAGTGTAATCATGCAGTTGACCACCATTCACAGCTTCTTTCGAATCTTGTTCAATGCGACCATTGGCAACATTATCAATCATAACAGGTTCACTTTCGTTGCCACCTTTTAGAGTGATCTTATTGGTTTTTTTACCATCAGCATCTTTATCATAGTTAACTGCACCATCAGAAAGATTATTAACCGTGTTCTCAATATTATCAACTCTGTCTTCAATATTGAAAACCGTTTCACCAATATTCGTAACCGTAGTGGAAATATTGTCGACTCTGTTTTCAATATGCTTAATATCTTTTTCAACGCCAGTGATACGTTCGTTGGTTTCCCAAAGCTGTCCACCATTGACTGCATCTTTTGAACCTTCTGCAATTTTACCATCTGCTACATTGATAATCTTACTTGGTTGACCATCATGGCTAGCGTCATAAGCTTTTTTCTGCTCATTCCAATTTAAACCATTGGACGAGACATTGTTTTCAACACTTTGAATACGGTCGTTTATCTTAGACATACTCTCACTTACGCCGTCAAAAGCACTGGCAACGTTATGATAATCCTTCTTTTCACCAGAGCTCCCGTCAGCCTTGAATTGTGCTATCTTGAAAGTAGGAGCAGTCCATTCTCCATTATTATAGCCAGCGCCACCACCAAAATATGCAGCAAGCTGATTACTCATCAAATAAAGTTGCGAACCATTTATAGCATCGGTTGAGTTAGCAGAAATATCTCCATTAGCAAGAAACTTAATTTTGCTATTTTCTTTGTCTGCTCCATGCTGTGCTACAAATGCCTGCTCATCATTACTCCACAACAAAGCATCCCCTTTGACTTCTTGTGTAATATCATTGATTTGTTGTGTAAAATTATTGACCACATTCGTGAGATGACTATTCACACTCTTCACATTTGCATCGAGACCACTCAAAGCTGAGCCAACATCATGATAATTGGCTTTTGCCACCTGACCATCTTCAACAATAACAGATAAACTATAGTTTGGTCCTTTAAAAGCACCATTTTCGAACGAGGCACCACCACCAAAATAATTTGCTATATCTCCAGATATTTTATTAATTTGGTTCCCATTGATCGCATCATGCGAATCTTCAGCAATTTTCCCATCTTTAACATTATGTAGAGCAACAGGGACTTGGTTATCCATCCCACCTAAAGTTACGCTACCATAATTAACGGTACCGTTTTCTTTATCATAAAGAACTGCAGCAGCACTTGTAAGATTAATATCATTAGAAATCTTCTCTATACTTTTATCAAGCTGAGCTTTGTTAACAGCTTCATCATTTCGCTCTGCAGCTTTTACACCAGAAATTGTACGAGCTTCACCAGATTTGTTTGCAACATTAATTTCTGTACCCCCTGTTGTCACACCAATGGTAATAGTACCTGCATCTCCTTCCTGCTTAACAAGGCTATTTTTTGTCGCATTCGTAATCTGATTTTGGATATTCGTGATAGAAGTATCAACAGCATTAAAAGCAGAACCAACATCATTATGAGAATTACCCTGAATTGTGTAAGTTGGTGCTTTACCGTTAGATACATCTGCACCTCCACCAAAATACTTTGATATATTTTTAGCAATTGTTGTCAGATTATTTGTAACAGTGATAACATTCTGATTAGTAGCAAAGAGCTGCGAACCATTTACTGCATCGGTTGAATTAGCAGAAATATCTCCATTAGCAAGAAACTTAATTTTGCTATTGGTTTTTTCCTCTCCATGCTGTGCTACAAATGCCTGCTCATCATTGCTCCACAATAGAGAATCTTTAGAAACACCCTCAATTTTCTGAGTAAATTCATTTGTTACATGTGTTAAGCGGCTATTCACATTGTTGATATCGTCATCAAGCCCTGTCAAAGCGTCACCAACATTATTATGGTCTTTAGATACTGCTACGCCATCTTCAGAAATGCGCGATAAATGATAGAGCGGACCGAACAAAATACCGTCGCTAAATTCCGCATTCCCACCCAAAATGTTTGCTACATCTCCAGATATTTTTTCAATCTGCCTACCATTGATCGCATCATGCGAATCTTCAGCAATTTTCCCATCTTTAACATTATGGAGGGAAACGGGTGCTGTAGTCTTATCACCACCCAAAGTTATGCTATTATAATTAACGGTATCTTTTTCTTTATCATAGAGAACTGCAGCAGCACTTGTAAGATTAATATCATTAGAAATCTTCTCTATACTTTTATCAAGCTGAGCTTTGTTAACAGCTTCATCATTTCGCTCTGCAGCTTTTACACCAGAAATTGTACGAGCTTCACCAGATTTGTTTGCAACATTAATTTCTGTACCCCCTGTTGTCACACCAATGGTAATAGTACCTGCATCTCCTTCCTGCTTAACAAGGCTATTTTTTGTCGCATTCGTAATCTGATTTTGGATATTCGTGATAGAAGTATCAACAGCATTAAAAGCAGAACCAACATCATTATGAGAATTACCCTGAATTGTGTAAGTTGGTGCTTTACCGTTAGATACATCTGCACCTCCACCAAAATACTTTGATATATTTTTAGCAATTGTTGTCAGATTATTTGTAACAGTGATAACATTCTGATTAGTAGCAAAGAGCTGCGAACCATTTACTGCATCGGTTGAATTAGCAGAAATATCTCCATTAGCAAGAAACTTAATTTTGCTATTGGTTTTTTCCTCTCCATGCTGTGCTACAAATGCCTGCTCATCATTGCTCCACAACAAAGCATCCCCTTTGACTTCTTGTGTAATATCATTGATTTGTTGTGTAAAATTATTGACCACATTCGTGAGATGACTATTCACACTCTTCACATTTGCATCGAGACCACTCAAAGCTGAGCCAACATCATGATAATTGGCTTTTGCCACCTGACCATCTTCAACAATAACAGATAAACTATAGTTTGGTCCTTTAAAAGCACCATTTTCGAACGAGGCACCACCACCAAAATAATTTGCTATATCTCCAGATATTTTATTAATTTGGTTCCCATTGATCGCATCATGCGAATCTTCAGCAATTTTCCCATCTTTAACATTATGTAGAGCAACAGGGACTTGGTTATCCATCCCACCTAAAGTTACGCTACCATAATTAACGGTACCGTTTTCTTTATCATAAAGAACTGCAGCAGCACTTGTAAGATTAATATCATTAGAAATCTTCTCGATACTTTTATCAAGCTGGGCTTTGTTAACAGCTTCATCATTTCGCTCTGCAGCTTTTACACCAGAAATTGTACGAGCATCACCAGATTTGTTTGCAACATTAATTTCTGTCCCCCCCGTTATCACACCAATGGTAATAGTACCTGCATCTCCTTCCTGCTTAACAAGGCTATTCTTTGCTGCATTAGTGATTTGATTTTGGATATTCGTGATAGAAGTATCAACAGCATTAAAAGTAGATTCAAAATCATTATGTGGCTTACCCTGAATAGTGTAAGTGGGAGCCTTACCGTTAGATATATCTGCACCACCACCAAAATATTTAGATGTATTTTGAGAAATTTTTGCTAGATCATTCGTAACAGTGGTAACATTCTGATTAGTAGCAAAGAGCTGCGAACCATTCACTGCATCGGTTGAATCTTCAGCAATATCTCCATTGGCAAGAAATTTAATTTTGTTGTTTTCTTTGTTTTCTCCATACTGTGCCAAAAATGCCTGCTCATCATTACTCCACAATAGAGAATCTTTAGAAACACCCTCAATTTTCTGAGTGAACTCATTAGCTACATGTGTTAAGCGACCATTCACATTGTTTATATTCTCATCAAGCCCTGTCAAAGCTGTACCAACATTATTATGGTCCTTAGTTACTGCTGCACCATCTTCAGAAATGTGCGATAAATGATAGTGCGGACCAAACAAGATACCGTCGTGAAAGTCCGCATCACCACCAAAAATACCTGCTATATCTCCAGATATTTTTTCAATCTGGCTACCATTAATTGCATCATTCGACCCTTTTGCAATTGTACCAGCTTGTACATTATGGAGAGAAACTGGTGCCGTAGTCTTATCACCACCCAAAGTCACGCTATTATAATTAATGGTGCCATCTGCATTTTTATCATAAAGAACCGCAAAGTTATTTGCTTCTTTAATGACCTTAATACTGTCCGTGATATCTGCAATTTCACCATCAAGTTGTTTTTTATTAACGGCTTCATCATCCTTAACTGCTTCTTTCACACCGGAAATTGCACGAGCATCACCTGATTTGTTTGCAATATTAATCTCTGTGCCTTCTATTTCCTTACCGATGATGATACGATTTGTCTCTTCTTCTCGCTTAACAAGGCTATTGCTTTTTATAGTGTCAACAACATCTGCAATCTGACCATCGAGCTGTTGTTTATTAACAGCGTCGTTATTGTTTACAGCAGCCTTCACACCGGAAATTATCCTATCTTCACCCGATTTGTTTGCAACATTGATTTCAGAACCACCTGTTTCTATACCAATGGTGATACGACCTTCTTCTCCACCATCTTGCTTAACAAGACTATTTGCTGCTATTTGATTTTTTATCTCTTGTAGCTGCGCAAAATTCACTGCATCATCAGGTTCTTCCCCAGCTGCCACTCCTGTAATCTGCTGATTGCCAGCATCAATACCATCCACAGTTATACGAGCGCCATCAGCAAACAGAATGCCATCATCACTTATAGAGCTTCTCCCAGCGGTAACTCGTTCCACTGTAATATTGTTAGCTAGATCAAATGTTACATTATTGTTTTCCGCACCTTTTGTGATCTTAAGGTTGTTACTTTCAGCCGACAAATCTACCGTACTCTTTATACCAATCGTTGTGGCATTTTTACCTCCAATAGACAGCTGCCAACCTTGGTCTACATAAGTTTTTAACGCTTTTAGCTGTGCAACATTAACAGCATCAGTAGAATAACTACCAGCAGCCACTCCTTCAAGCTGGCGTGTTACCTTATTTTTATAATCACCAATAGTCGCTGCATTTGCAGTACCTTTCCATACCTCACTGTTTTTATTTTTTTCGCTTAGCTCGATAGGACTGTAACCGTCAGCGCCAGCAAGCGATGTAGTCGCAGAACCGTCCCCAAGAACAACATTGCCATACGCCCGTGTTTCAGCCGCACGCGTTTCAGCATTCTTATCTATAACAATAGCTCCATTACGATCAGCCCTCACTTTTGAGGAGTAACCATTCGCGAATGTATATTCCTCAATGCTATCTTGATTATCATATACGGAACCTATCGCAATACCGTCTAGCCCTGAAGTGCGAGCCATAGAGTTTATGGCAAAACTTTTCTCTTTTGCCCTATATTTCTCTGGATCTAAAACAACAGCTTTTTTAGCCTTCTTATCCCTTTTTGAATCAGGAACGAGCGTGCTATTCACTGTGAAGATGTTTTGCGCATCTTCCCATGCAAATCTTCCGTCGACTGTTAAAACATTTATTACAGAATTATAACCATCTATACCACTGTTATAATCATCATACGCAGAAATAGTACTTTGCGGATAAACTACAGCGGCATTCTTCACATTTTCAAGAGATGCCTTTGTTAAATCGAGATTTGCTGAAAAAACAGGAGCAGCATTCGATAAAAACAAGGCAACCGCAGTTCCCAACGAAGCTACTTTAAACAATGATGATCGACGATGTGAGCGAGAAAAACTCAAATCACGCAGATTTTGTGTAGTATATAATTTTTTCATAATACCCCCTTCATAATAATAGATTAAAAACACAAAAAATGTATGCTCTAGAACTCTAAAGCTTTCTTATTTCCTTTGCGTGTTCCTGCTTTTACAGCGTGTTTTAGGACATAAATAAAATTAAGACATAAACTGTTGTTTCTACAGTGTCTTTAGAGGGTAATTAGGGGTAGGTTCGTGAAAGTCAATTTGAGGAAGGTAAAAAAATACTTAATATTAGAATGGATTTCGTTTTTCTATCAAAGGTTGTGTGTCGTTTTTAGCTTTGATCTCTTTGAAAGAGGTATAATTTTTTGTGCCTATTGATCATCCGTTTAAGCATTAGTTTATTTTTCGTGAATAAGATTTTTTTATTTCATAAGGGGATTTATGAAAGCTTTTTACTAAAATGCCCCATCTATATCCTTACTAATGGTAATGTGTCTCGTTGCTGTATCCTGTTTTACAAAAATACTCACTGCTACTTGTTCTTTTATTCCCTTCAGTTGTGAAAAATTCACTGCATCAGTATTGCTAGTTCCTTTTCAACATTTGTTACTTTTTTACTTGCCGCATTAATACTACCGGTGGTTATTTGCGGGACATCAGTAATTACTAAGCCTGTTGCATCGACTTTTGTTTTCTCTCCTAATGTTATGCTTTTCAATGCTATATCATTAGCCAAACCAAATATGAGCTTATTTTCATCGTCCTTATCTCTTTCAACCCTGAAGTTACTTCCTCCCGATGAAAAATTCATTGTACTATCTAGCACCCATATCTTTAGCTGCCTCACCAGAAATAGACAGTTTCCACCCTTTTTTCTTACGACTTCTTCTAAATCTTGCAACTGTCTCAGGTTCACTGCATCGGCAGATTTGCTATCAGCTGCTACGCCTATAATTTGTCGCGTTATGTTCTTACTAGGAACACCAATACTTACTGAAACTTTCGTACTTTTCCATTGAGATTAGGTGTTTTTAGCCAGTCCTTGCAGAACAGACGTATCCCCAAAAACGCCAGCAGTCCTACCAGACACAGAGCTGTTCCCGATAGCCCCCCATCAACCATCACTTTAGAATAGGAACCTAAAGCGATACTTCCAACCCCTTTTGCTTTTGAATAGAAGCCCATAGAAATAGCTTCTTGAGCAAATGCTTATGTACGGAGTGACCAAGAGCAATCGAACCATATTCTAAAGCTTTAGAAACAGCTGCTACTACTGTTGAATAATCACTCTTCGAAAGAGTATAATCATTTTCCCCGTGTTCGCTCTTCTTATTATATTCACCACCTACTGCGACACTGCTTTTCTCTAAAACATGAGCCATATTGCCTACAGCAACGCTCCATTCTTTTTCCGTTTGCGCTCCACTACCCTAAAGCAATACTTGTGTTTGGAGTACGTTGCATATCTGTAGAGCGTTGCATTATAAAGCATACGTTTAAAACTATACGAAAATAAAAGCTAAAACTGTCTTCTTTTAATAAAGGGTATATTCGTATTTACATTGCGTGAAGCATTTTAACAAATAAAAATAATAGCAATCAATTTTTTGAATCTTTACCACTAAGCTCTTTTATTCTCAACAAAAGTTGTAATAAGCTTTTTATATTCGGATTTTATATAATTACGGGAGTTTTATACATTTAGAATAGCTTTAGAGAGTTCTGGAAGAAAGTAAAAAATTTGCCCTTTTCTTAAATAAGAAAAAGGCAAATCAATTTTATGGATTTAGTCGTTTATTAGTTGAGTATCACATTAACCCCTGTACTTATACCCCAGTGACCTCCAGAAGTGGTAATTGACAAGTTGGAACCAATATCACCGTTCTCTGAAGTATAACCTGCACCAAAAGCAAAAGCAGATTGACTACGCCATAAACCACTACCAAATGCGATTGTTAATTTTCCAGGAATATCACTATAGCGTAAACCAGCTACCGCTAAACCAACAGCTGCTGCTTGTCTTGCCTCTTTTCGAACATCCTCAACAGCATAACTTAATGTCGAAAACTTCATATCCGTATACGAATTAGCCTCATTAACTCCATCTTTTACAAGATGAGAAATTTTCTCATCCGTATACTTATTGGCACTTTCAAGCACAAAATCTATCTTATCTTTTAATTGACCGCCATTAATCGCTTCTTTCGAATCCTTTTCAATCTTTCCATCGGCTACATTGGCTATTAATACTGGAGAACTTTCATCTCCACCAACTAAGCTAACCTTATTGGTCTTTTTGCCCGTTTTTTTATCTTTATCGTATTGTACAGATCCCTCCGTAACTTTATTTTCAATATCCTTGACCTGATCTGTAATCATCTGCTGAGTTTCCCAAAGCTGTCCTCCATTCACAGCTTCTTTTGAATCTCTGTCTACCTTGCCATCCTCTACATTGATAATCTTACTTGGACTCTTAACACCCTGAGCATCAACATGAGACGCATCATAGCTTCCTTTTTCTTCATTCCAATTCAGACTATTCGAAGAGGTACCTTTTTCAACTTCTTTTATACGATCGTTGATAGTGCTCATGCTGTCATTAACAACATCAAATGCTTCAGAGACATTATTACGCTCCTCTTTATCACCTTTCGTACCATCCTTATTAAAGACCTGAACGGTGAATTTTGGTCCTTGCCAGTTTCCTTCCTTATCATAACCAGCTCCTCCACCAAAATATGAGGCAAATGTCTGTTGAAGAGTATAAATCTGACCACCATTAATCGCATCAGTCGAATCTTCTGATATCTTTCCTTTTGCAAGGAACGTGATCTTGCTGTTTTCCTTTTTACCTTCTTCCTCATGCTGTGCTACAAACGCACCTGCATCATCACTCCACAACAACGCATTTTGCTCAATGTTGTCTGAAATCTCATTATGAAGATTCTTGAAAACCTTATTTACACCGGCAAACGCGGCTGCAATGCTATCATAATCCTCCTCTACAAAGCTTCCATCTTCTTGGAAAGTCATTATCTTGAAACCTGGAAGGACCCAGCCATCACCATCATACTTAGCATCACCACCAAAATACTTTGCTAGCGACTGATTCAGATCATAAATCTGTCCACCATTAACCGCATCACTCGAGCCTGATACTATAGAGCCAGCCGCAAGTGATGTGATCTTGCTTGCTTTTCTGTCTTCACCTTCCCCATGCAGAGCGACAAAAGCTTTGTCACCATCGCTCCAAGATAAAGAATCTTGTGCAACTCCCTCTGAGACCTCCTTAATGCGAGCGTTCACATTCTTGATATTCTCATCAAGCCCTTTAAAGGCAGAACCAACATCGGTATGCGGTTTATCTGTTACTTCACCACCTTTATCAATACTGGATAAATTATAAGTTGGCCCTTTAAAAGCACCATCCTTAAATTCAGCATCTCCACCCAACAATTTTGCTATATCCATTGAAAGAATGTGAACCTGTCCTCCATTGATAACATCCGTTGAGTTTTCCGCAATCGATCCGGCGGCTACATTATGGAGCGCAACAGGTGTAGCATCCTTCCCTTTCCCAAAAGTTACATTTGTATAATCAGTTTGATTATCTGTTGTTTTATCGTAAAGAACAACAGAAGAACTATCCGACAGAAGGGTATCAGAAAGATCCTTCAAACCTTTATCAAATTGTTCTTTGTTCACAGCTTCATTGGCTTTTTCTGCTGCCTTTACACCAGAAAGAGTTCGATCCTTACCACCCTTGTTTGCGATATTGATTTCACTACCTTCTACTCCTTTACCAATGTTGATAATACCTTCATTTTTCGTAACAAGCAAATTACTGATTACATCGCTGATCGCAGTTTGAACCTTTGTGAAAAGTTTACCCACACCTGAAAATGCATCTGATACATTCTTATAGCTTGATTCAGCTTCAGTGCCATCATCATTGATAATTTTTAGCTTAAAATCAGGAACTTTCAATTCCCCATCCTTATATTCAGCATCATCAGAAAAATATTTTGCAACCTTATCGCCCAGTGAATAAAGTTGAGAACCATTTACGGCATCCATCGATTCTTTCGTAATATCTCCTACAGCAAGCGATGTGATTTTACTTGCCTTTCTGTCATCACCTTCCCCATGCTGAGCGACAAAAGCTTTGTCAGCATCGCTCCAAGATAAAGAATCTTGTGCAACTCCTTCTGAGACTTTCTTAATGCGAGCATTCACATTCTTGATATTGTCATCAAGTCCTTTAAAGGCAGAACCAACATCGGTATGCGGTTTATCTGTTACAACACCTTTTTCATCAATATTCGATAATTTATACTCTGGTACTTTAAAGTTTTTTCCATCAAAGGATACATCTCCACCTAAAATTTTTGATAAATCCCCAGTGATTGTATGAAGCTGGCCACCATTAACGGCATCTGTCGAATTTGTGCTAAGATCTCCACCCGCAAGACCTGTTATTTTTTTACCTGCAGCATCAATACCATCCGCTATTACTTTGGGACCATTTTCAATAGTTAAGCCCGTTTTATCTAAAGTGATGTCTTTTAATTTTACACTGTTCAATGTGACATCTTGTGCCAAATCAAATGTTATTTTTTTGTCTTTATTGTCTGTTGTATCACTATTTTTAATCTCAAAGTTTTTGCTTCCAGAAACCAAATTTAATATATCACCCGGCTGAAAGTTTGAAACAGCCTTATCATTAAGAGAAAGTGTCCACCCTTGTGCTACAAATTCTCTTAATTTTTTCAGCTGTGCAATGTTGACGGCATCAGTGTCTGCATAACCCGCTGCCACACCTGTAAGCTGTCGTGTTATCTTATTCGGAGTATCACCAACACTAAAAGCTCCTTGAGTGCTCTTCCATATCACACCATCATCCGTTGACTGGCTCCCTATGGAAGGATCATAGCCAACTGCGGACACTGAGTTACGAGAAACAGATTTATAACCCACAGCAACACCACCCTCAGGAAGTACTTGTACATTTGAACCTAATGCCATACTATTTTTAGCTGTTGCAGCTGAAAGTCCACCTAATGCAATACTATTTTCACCAGATGCATTTGCAAAACCACCTAATGCAATACTATTTTCACCAGATACATTTGCAGAACCACCTAATGCAATACCATTGTTAGCAGTTGCACTTGAAAGCTTACCTATAGCAATACTTTCTTGCCCACCTTTTCCCTCACTGGCAGCAATTGTAATGCTCTCCGTTTCGGCATGCCATTTAAAGACACTATCATCGGCAGCTTTTTTAATCTCATTGTGAAGATTTACATAAGACTTACCCACACCCTCAAAGGCTTTGGCTACATTTGGAAAACTTTCTTCTTCCATCTCATTCGTCTCAGGATTTAAAGTTTTAATTTTGAACTCTGGATTATCCCATTGACCATTCGTAAATTTAACACCACCGCCTAAATATCCAGCTATATGGGTAGCTACAACATTCAACTGACTACCATTTACCGCCTCTTGTGAATCTGCACTAAGATCACCAAATGTAACACCCATTACCTTTTTATTTCCAGCATCAATACCACCGGTGGTTATTTTCGGACCATCAGTAATTACTAAGCCCGTGGCATCGAAGGTATTTGTACCTGCTTTTAAGCTTGTTAACGTAATGTCTTGAGCCAGATCAAATTTTACTTTATTGTTATCTTCGCCCTTTGTAATATTTAGGTTGCTACTTCCTGCGGAAAAATCTACCGCGCTATCCATAAAAACGGTTGTAGCATTTTTATCTCCAACAGAGAATTTCCAACCGTTTTGTCTTACAACTTGTTCTAAGTCCTGCAACTGTCTAAGGTTCACTGCATCGGTAACATTAGAACCAGCTGCTACGCCTGTAATTTGTCTGGTTATACCCTTACTATAATCACCAAATGAAACTGTTCTCTCTTTTTCATCAGAACTATCGGTTAGAGAAGAGCCGATTGCAATGCTATTTTTAGTATTTCTACTACTACCAGCTAAAGCAGTTAAGCCGATAGCAATCCCTTGGTCAGCCTTCGTCTGCGCTACCTGCCCGGAAACAATAGCATCATGCGCTTCTCCCTGAGCTCGTTCACCATAAATAAGAGAATTACCCAAATCCTGACTGCTAGTTATCTGATCTCCCTTTACAACTCCTGGAGTTAAAGCTGCTCTTGTTATTTTTTTACTTCCAGCATTCATATCAATTGAACGTATCGAATCGCTGGTTTCTGCCAAAACATTCACTATAGGACTATAATCACTTACACCAGTAAGAGTTTTGGTTAAAAAATTTTCATAGTCATCAGCAGCACTTACCTTGGATGTCAAAGCAACATTCAGCGCTGTTAAATAATTTTCCTGTGATGAACTAGAAGAATCCAAATCATTCGAAAAAACAGGGAAAACACTGGCTAAAAGTGCCGCTATTGAAGTCAAGGATAGGACTTTAATAAAAGGAAAACGAGAAAATTTTAAACTGCTCCCTGCTAATTTTGTATATAATTTTTTCATAATGAACTCCCCAATGAAAGAAATAACTATAAACACAAAAAAGACACATTTAAACGCTATTAGGTCCCCTAAAATTGGTTTTTCTAAACGTATTCAAAAATTTAGTACCTGACTGAAAAGATAGAGAAGTTGTGTTTTAGGTTTTATGGTTAATGCGTTTTGCTCTTTTACATTTCCTAAGAAAGTAATTTTTTTGTGGTGATTGGTTTTTTTTAAACCTTTAAACTTATTGGTTGTTTTTTGCAAGGGGTAGAGTTAATTTAGCATATTGTTTTATAGCTTCTTCCAGTAAAGTTGAAATACATTTGAATGGAGATTTTTGTCTTAAAAGCTTTTTAATAGATTTGTAGAGAGCAAAAGGTTTTTTATCTGTAGAGTGCTACAGATTTTTCAGATTTAAAAATTAAAGAAGAAAATAATAAACTTATAATTTATGAAAAAACTCATTATCTTATTTTGAAATAAGAAGTTCATTTTGTTGAAAGCGTCCGGTTTTTCTGTTTTTTAAACCTGTATTTATCGTTAGCGCTTATCAATTTATATATATTTTTTTTTACATACGTAACAACAATTCACCCCTGCCTCATGAGACAGGGGTGAAAAGGAATTTTTATGTATTTTGTTTATTATCAATTCAATGTCATATTGAATCCCGCACCTACACCCCAGTGACCTCCAGAAGTTGTTGCGGATATGTTAGAGCGGTATTTTCCATTTTCTGAGGTGTAACCTGCACCAAAGGCAAATGCAGACTGACTACGCCATAAACCAGTACCAAATCCAACGCTTAATTTTCCAGGTGTATCATTGTAGCGTAAGTTAGACACTGCAAGACCAATAGCCGCTGCTTGTCTTGCCTCTTTTTTCACACTCTCAATACTATAGTTTAAAATATCAAACTTCATATCTGTATATTGCTTAGCCCGATCAACAGCATCATCAATCGCATCAATCACAATATTATTAACCCGTTGATCTGTATACTGCTTGGATTCATCAAGAATAATCTTCATCTGTTCTTTAGTATAATCATGAAGTTGACCACCATTTACAGCCTCTTTCGAGCCTTTTTCAATTTTACCATCAGCTACATTATCAATCAGAACAGGTTCACTGGCATCCCCCCCCGCTAATGTGATTTTATTGGTTTTTTTGCCGTTTTCATCTCTATCATAACGAACAGCATCCTCTTCAATGCCGTCAACTCTATTATTGATGTTATCAACTTTGGCATCAATATTGATAACTGTATCACCAATATCAGCAATCGTATTGGAAATGGTATCAACTCTGTTGGTAAGATGCTTCACATCTTTTTCGACACCAGTGACACGTTCATTGGTTTCCCAAAGTTGCCCACCATTGACGGCATCTTTCGAGCCTTTTTCAACTTTACCATCAGCTACATTGATAATTTTATTCGGCTTTCCATCGCGACCAGCATCATAGGCTTTTTCTTTATCATTCCACTTTAAAGCATCTGAATCGACCTTGTTGATGACATCATCAATACGGTTATTAATATTTGACATATTTTTATTGACGTCACCAAAAGCATCAGCGACATTATGATGCTCTGTCTCAACAGTCGTACCATCAGCATTGACTTGAACAATCTTAAAAGTAGGATCTGTCCATTTGCCATTCTCATATTTGGCACCGCCACCGAAATAATTCGCAAGTTGGTTATTCATGGAATAAAGTTGGTTGCCCGTAATGGCATCTGTTGAACCTTGAGCAATCTCACCATCTAAAAGATACTTCAATTTGCTGTTTGTTTTCTTGCCATCTTTTTCATGACGTGCTACAAATGCTTCTTCCTCATCATCCCACAGTAAAGCATCTTTAGAGAAATTTTCAATTTTCTGATTAAACTCATTGGATACATTCGTTAAGCGTTGATTCACATCTTGAACATTATTATCAAGACCTGTTAAAGCATCACCAACATTGTAAAAATTAGCCTTCCCTACTTCACCACCTACAATAGCGGATAAAGTATATTTCAGCCCTTCAAAAGCACCGTTAATGAACTTTGCACCACCGCCAAAAAACTTTGCAATATCTGCTGATATTTTATTAATCTGACTACCATTGATTGCATCGTTGGAATTTTCAGAAATGCTACCATCTTTTACGTTATGAAGAGCAACTGGTCCGTTGTTCTTATCGCCGCCCAAAGTTACACTACCATAATTAACACTATTATCGTCATTCTTATCATAGAGAACCGCAGCAGCAGTTACTGTCTCAATATCTTTAGAAATCTTATCTATGCTTTTATCAAGTTGGTCTTTGTTAACAGCTTCATCACCATTTTCTGCCTCCCGCACGCCAGAAATTTTACGTCCTGAACCACCAACACCTGCAATATTGATCTCAGTACCAGCGGTATCCTTACCAATAGTAATAATACCTGATGCACCTCCATCTTGCTTAACAAGACTATTTTTTACCACATCGGAAATCTTATTATCAATATTTGTGATAGAAGTATTAACACCTGTAAACGCTTCCGTAACATTATGATAGGTCTTCCCCTGAATAAGGAAAGCTGGTTCTACACCATTCAGTACATCTGTACTACCCCCAAAATATTTCGATGTATTTTGAGCGACTGTTTTAAGATTGTCAGTAACAGTTGTAACCTTCTTATCCGTAGCAAAAAGCTGTGAACCATTTACCGCTTGCGTTGATGTTTGAGAAAGTTCTCCATCTTTCACACCGGAAAGTGTTCTTTCTTGATTATCTTTATTTACAAGGCTGATTTCAGTACCACCAGTTGCTTTACCCACAGTAATAAGACCATCTTCTCCCTCCTGCTTTACAAGGCTATTTTCTGTTACATTGTTAATCTGATTATAGATATCCGTAATAGAATTATTGACACCTTCAAAAGCATCAGCGACATTATGATGCTTTTTCTCAACAATAGTGCCATCCTCATTACGCTGAGAAACTTTGAAAGTAGGATCTATCCACTCTCCATTCTCATAGCGAGCACCACCGCCAAAATAATTCGCAATCTTATCGCCCATCTTATAAAGTTGAGAACCATTTATTGCATCTGTTGAATCTCCTGAAATATCGCCATCCGCAAGGAACTTAATCTTACTATCTGTCTTCTGTCCATCTTTTTCATGAAGTGCAACAAATGCACTCTCAGAACTGCTCCACAATAAAGCATCTTTAGAGAGACCCTGAATTTCCTCAGTAAAATTATTGACTACATGTGTTAAACGACTATTCACATTTTTGACATTCGCATCAAGCCCAGTCAAAGCATCACCAACATTTTCAAAGGTTTTCTGTTCTACCTTACCATCTGCAGAAACCGTAGATAAATTATACTGTGGTCCAACAAAAACACCATTTTCAAATGAAGTACCACCACCAAAGAATTTTGCAACATCTCCAGCTATTGTATTAATTTGACTACCATTTACAGCTTCCATGGAGTCTTTGGAAATTTCACCATTTTTTACACCTGTAATGGTTCGCTCTCCCTCAGTACCTGTGATATCAATTTTCGTACCGCCTTTTTCAGCACCAATAGTGATAAGCTTCTGATCTTCTTTCCATTTAACAAGACTATTTTCTGTTACATTATTAATCTGACTATAAATATCTGTGATAGAAGTATCAACAGCAGCGAAAGCATCCGTTACATTGTCGTGTTTTGTATTCTGAACCATAAAAGTTGGTTTGATACCATTAAGTATATCTGTCTCCTTACCACCAAAAAAATCCACTATATTAGTAATATAACTAAACAGCTGATGGCCATTTATTGCTTCTGTTGAATCGGAACTGACTTTTCCAACTGCAACGCCAGAAATAATTCGATCCTTGCCTTCAGAGTTCGCAATATTGATTTCGATACCTTCTTTTTCAGCACCAATGGTAATATTTTTTTTACTTTTACTCCATTTAACAAGACTATTGTCTTCTATCTCAAACTTCATTTTATATAATTGTGAAAGATTAACAGCATCATGCTCATTGCTACCATCTGCGACTCCTGTAATTTTTGTATTGGCGGCATGAATACCACCCTTGGTCATTCTTGGGCCATCTTTGATCATGAAACCGGCATTACTCATTCTGCTGTCCCCTGTTTCTACACGACCAACTTTAATATATTCGCTTAAATCAAACTTCACTTCATTGTTATCACCTCTGGTAATTTTTATATTTGTGTTCTCACTCTCATTATTATCATCGTCCTTCTGCTTAACTGCAACAAACTTTACTGTACTTCCTGCTTCAACATCTGTAGCTTCTTCATCTTCAACAGCAAGTTTCCAGCCCGTTTCCATCCCCGCTGTAAAGTCTTTCAGCTGTTTATAATTTACTGCATCAGTATCATCAGTACCAGCTTTCACTTTTGTAATCTTTTTGCCACCAGCATCAATACCTTTCACAGTTATGCTTGGACCACCATCAACAAACTTAAAGCCATCGTTGCTCATAATGCTGTTGCCTGTCGTGACACTCGTGAGCTTAAGAGTATCATTCAAAGAAAATGTAACTTTATTACTGTCTTTTGCAATCTTTATATTTTTGCTACCATCTTCATTTTCACCAGCAACAAAATCTACTGTACTCCCAGCTTTAACATCTGTAGCATTGTTACCATCAACAGAAAGTTTCCAGCCATTTTCTGCAAGTGTCCTTACCTCTTTCAGCTGTTCATAATTTACAGCATCAGTATTGCCTTCTGCCTTAGCTACTCCTGTAATTTTTTTATCACCAGCATTAATACCATTCAAAGTTATGCTTGGTCCATTACCATCAATAAACTTAAAGCCCTCATCACTCATAATGCTGTTGCCTGTCGTGACACTCGTAAGCTTAAGGTTATCATTCAAAGAAAATGTAACTTTATTACTGTCTTTTGCAATTTTTATATTTTTGCTTCCGTCCTCACCCGCATCCGCAACAAGATCTACTGTACTCCCAGCTTTAACATCTGTAGCATTGTTCCCATCAACAGAAAGTTTCCAGCCTGCTTCAGCAAGTGTTCTTACCTCCGTCAACTGCTTATAATTTACAGCATCAGTATCTTCTTCCCCTGCCGCTACCCCTTTAATCGTTTTATTACCAGCATGAATGCCATTAACAGTTATGCTCGGCCCCTCATCACCGTCAAATCTAAAGCCAGCAGCATCCATAATGCTGTCTCCTGCTGTGACAGTCATTACCTGAATATCATCAGCTAGATCAAATGTGACATTGTGATCATTATCTTTTTCGATCTTGATATTTTTTGTACCTTTATTGTCAACTGACTGAAAATTTACTGTACCATTTGGACCAATAGCCGTAGCATTTCCACCGTTAACAGCAAGCTGCCAACTCGTTTTGTTCGCGTTTTTCACCTCTTGCAACTGTTTATAATTCACTGCATCGTTAGGTTCAGACCCATCTGCTACGTTTGTGATCTTTTGCTTGGCTGCATCAATACCATCAATAGTCATGCTTGGACCATCATTACCATTAATAAAAAAGCCGTCTACAGTCATGCGTGAGCCGCTTTCACCGTTAACAAAAAAGCCATCATCACTCATCGTGCTTTGGCCTGTGGTGACTTGCGTCAATTTAAGATGATCATTTAAAGTAAATTCAATTTTATGCTTATTATCTGCAGTGTTTTTTGCAATCTTTAAGTTGTCTTTTCCCGCTTCTTTTTCACTTTTCACTGAAAAATCTACGGTATTGCCTGAATTCACATCTGTCGGATCGGTATCGTTAGCAGAAAGTTTCCACCCCCCTCCCCCTGCTATGATATCTTTCATAGCTTTTAGTTGCGCCACGTTTACCGCATCAGTATCTTCACTTCCAGCTGCAACCCCTGTAATTTGTCGTGTTAGCGTACCATTACCACGACCACCAACTTCACCAACGCTAAAAGCGCCTGTGGTGCTCTTCCATGCTATACTGGTTTTTGTTGTCCCTTTACCTGTTGCAGGATCATAACCAGCAACATTCTTGTTTCTATCAGAGATAGCCCCACCACCTACAGCAACACCATCTTTAACAAGCACTTGCGAATTTACACCAATGGCAACCGAATCTTCTTTTTCAGCATAAGCTTGCGTGCCTATAGCAATCGCATTTTCAGCATTCGCGATTACTTTTCTGTTAGGATCATTTTCTTCGGTTCTGTCAGAGCGCCTGCCCCCTATTGCAATAGCACCTGAAGCTTTAGCTTCAGCATCTGTACCTATAGCAATCGTATAACTCTTTTCTGCCTTTACCTTTGTACCTAAAGCAATGCTATTTGTACCTAATGCAGTTGCAAGCCCTCCAATAGAAACTGAAGATTTGCCCGATGCTTCTGAGCCTACACCCATAGCAACACTTGCTATACCACTTGCAAGTGCGGAAACACCAAAAGCTTGTGCACCCCCTGCCTTTGCTGTCGCACCTGCACCAAATACGGTTGAATAATTACCCGTCGCTGCAGATCCACAACCCGTTGCAAAAGAATAAACACCATAAGCCTCAGGCATTGCATTAACGATACCACCAGTCGGTGTCCCCATATAACCACCTAAAACTCTACCATTAGCGCTACTCGT
Organism: Bartonella sp. AP19HLJMH; assembly: GCF_042196245.1. Lineage (NCBI taxonomy): Bacteria > Pseudomonadati > Pseudomonadota > Alphaproteobacteria > Hyphomicrobiales > Bartonellaceae > Bartonella > Bartonella sp. AP19HLJMH. The sequence continues at coordinate 250,848 of NZ_JBHIPX010000002.1, read as the reverse complement.
GTATCCATCACCCGCCCAATTAACCTGTTCAGTGGTCGTGCCGTAAGGACTACGACCTCCAAAAACTTTCTCACCAATAAATCTCTCATATTGTTGCTCTGCGGTTATTCGTTGACTATCAGCAATTCCTTGTTGTTGTTTGCCGCCACGACCAATAACGTTGTCTACACCACAGAAATCATCATCACCAGCCAACACAACACTACCATGACTACCATGTGGATACATGACATTACCACCATTTGTGCTCCTAACTGTCTGTCCTGTTATTGAGAGATTCGCAGCAAAAACAGGAGAAACACTCGATAAGAGTGTGGCCATTACCGTACTAAGAGAGACAACTTTAATTAAATTTGGTGTGGAATATTTTTTTTTCATAAGAATCTCCTCCTACAGAGTTCAACATCATCACAACGCGCGAAAACACACATGGCAAAACCCTTAGTTTGCGCATTTCAAAAACCAATAAATCAAGACAAAACTCCCCCCCTACGATACCGATACTTATCCGACATCGACCTAAAATCTCTGCAACAACATCGAATCTAGAAAAGTCCCCAACCCTTTTAGCTAGAGGGATTCAAGCTAAAAAATAAATAAAAACACAAAACTTTGAAAATATACTGTTATCTCCATTCAAAAATACTGCGATTTATCTCTTAACAAAAATAGTTTCACTAAAGAGCAATTCTACTTTTCAAATAAAGCGCATCAGAAGAATGGCAAGAGTGTAAAAATTATTTTTTATAAATTTATAAAAATACTTCTCAATAAATTAGCTGTTCTTATAAGCACAAATTTATGATTTTTTAACTTATAGCATAATGTAATAATGACGATTATCATGATAATCTCACTTTTTGTTGCGAGGTAAACTGTTTCAATATATTATACATCTCTTTGAAAGAAATCTGTCTTAAATATAATGATGCACGCTCTGTAAAAAGTTTTAACGTGCTCATCTTATCATCTTCATAAAAAGACAAAAGCGCGCCTATAAATAGTCTTTCGTTCTTCTCTCTTATATATCTGTTACCCTTCTATAGGAACAAAACATCGTCATTGTATTTTCACTGTTGTCCGTATCTTTTCTTCAACCAACAAATATTTCAGGAATGGCACTATATTAGCTTCTTTTTGAAGAAATTTTGTTTGTATCACTACTCGTCATTCTTTTTATGAACCATTTTATCTTTAATCAGAGAAATATATTGATTTATAATGATAGTTTCTCGTTTTTCAGATCGAATAAGAGACTCGAAAATCGTGAGATTTTCACATTCCAAACTTGGTTATACAGCAGAAAATCAAAAAAGTTTTATTTTTTTAAAGGCTGTTCATTCGTATCTTATGAAATTCTAGATGTGCTTTTCAGTTTCGATTTTACGCTTTAAATGTAATTTTAAAAGTGGCAAAGTGGCTTCGACTTCTTCTATATCATTGAGGTTTTGAATAAGCTCTTGCAATCTTCCATAAAGCTCTGCTGCTAATTCCGCAACATCTTCAGGAGAAAGTGTTATTTTTGCATCATGATAGGTCGTATAAACTAAATGTCCCAGCTTTTTCATCAGCCCAGTAGGAATCGCCTGCGGTTTAAAACCAGCTGCTTTCGCCTTTGCCACATCTGAAAACATCTCGCCATTTCCCGTTACTAGCCAATCTAATGAAACACCACAAATTTCTTGATATTTGGAGAGCGCAGAGGCTGTAGGCTCACTTATACCAGTTTCATAAGTTCCTATAGAGCCAGCAGTGATACCAAGATGTTCAGCAAACTGCTTACGCTCTGTAAAACCAAGAGCGTGACGCACTTTACGAAAACGTTTTGCCAACTCAGTTTTAGGTTTTGCTTCCGGACGAGCCAAAAAAAACACTCCAAAATCAATATAATTGTTGACTAAATAATTATATTGATTTACATCTATCATTACTGCCCCTTAAGAAGAGCAGTTATCACATACATAACCCCACAAAAACGGATGTTACAGCATCCATTCAAGCAGGAGCGAAAATTATGACAATTACAAAAATGCAATCGCCGTGGTATTTCTCTGAGCTGCGCCCCTGTAATATAACCTTGGAAAAACTCAAGCCTATCAGAGGCTATTTTCCAGAGTCAAAAACATTTGGACACAGGCCAATGAAAAAACTAAATGCGCCACTGCCAACTCTATCAGTTTGCATGCCAAGCCAATTCTTGCCAACTGCTTTCTCAAAAGTTGCAGTCATATTCTTTCAAAAGCAAAAAGCCTAATACGATTCTCTTCATTTCATGCTGTGTAATATACCACTGAAATCTTATTACAAAAATATGCTAATGCATTTCCCATAGGTTTTTATAAGGTAAAAAGTTTATCAATGTCTAAAAATCAATATAAAATAGGCAAAATAATTGGTATTCTACAAAAAATGAGATTATCACTCGTTATTAAAAAGTTAGACGTTTACAAACCCTGTTTGCTTATTTTATATATTAATAGCACTGATTTAGCTGTAACTGGCAATAGAGATTTCAGGGTGTTTGGTTTATCGTCAGAATACTCTTCCTCTACGCATATTAAAAGCCTTTTGGCAATGTATTTTAAATGCTATAAATTCTATAGTAAACACATTGCCATCCATATTTACAATTGGGCGCTTCAAAATCTTGGAGTAATAAAATCTTTAATAGGCTTTGATTTAAAAGCGCGTATTTTGCAGAAAATTGACAAAACCATGAGGTTCGTATACATGGCAATTTTAAGTGATGATAGTGGAGTGATACTTAAAAAAGCTGCATGGAAACCCGCAACGTTGAGGAATTAAGCATGACCTCTTTATGCGATAAAGAATTATCTGATACACTGGTTGGTCTTTATGACGACTATCAACGCGGTTTCGACATTGGAGAAGAGCTTAAACTGTGCGTGGATTTGGCGTTATCTCTTGAATTGGAACTCAGTATTCACCGTTTAAGTGAAACAGATGCTGTTTTAAAAAAAGAGATTGTGCAAACCTTGCATCGTCGTAGAAATACTCATTCCAATGAAGATGAAATTGATACAATTTTTCATATGGATTTTGAAAAACAAAAATAATACAATAATCTCCCCATATGATACGATATTACCTCATCGCTTTACTTTCTGCTACGCTTAGACAAAAAACTTTCAAGAAGATTTAAAGTGTTACGTTTTCGTCTTCTTAACAACAGTGAGATGAATTAAAGAAACGCATCAATTCTTTTAGATCATTATCAAAAAATAGAGAGTATTCTCTAGCATACATCAATTTATGCTTTGTTCATTAAGCACCAACTTTTACATTTTCTCAACTCTCCTTTAAAAGCAAAATGTGAAATGTACTGCAGCGTAAATATTTATAAAATAGCGTATGTTGTCCACACTTAAATGTAATTTATTGTTTTTCATGTTTATAAAACAGCACTATGAGTATTCCAACAAACGCAACAATGCTTTGAAAAAAATATATCGATTGAGGTGATATGTTACTGTTATCGCTTGCCATGATGAGATAGACTCCGAGGATCAAGCATCCAGAGATACCATTAAAACTTGCCTGCAATCTTCCTTGGTATTCAGGATCACAAGAGAGTTGTGATAAAGAAATCGAAAGAGCCCAACTCGAAAGTCCAAATCCAATCATAAAGTAAACAGGAAAAACAACAAAATTGTGTGTATTAACAGATAAAATAGCGAGGCCAATAGCCATAAAAGCTAATAAAATGGCTAATGTTTTCCTGATAGATAAAACTTTACAAAGAAGTGGTGAAAAAAACGCACCTGTCAATACGCCCATAGAATAAAGCACCTCAAATATTGCAAAGATCCTGCTATCCGCATGTAAAACCTCTTGTATATAAGGAACGAGAATAACAGGAATGGTCATCAAAAGAGTCATAATAATCATCTGGCTTATATAAGGTACAAAAAGAGCCGGATTCTGTTTAAAATAATGAAGGGATGCTGTATAATTTTCCCACCAATTTTGCTGGTTTTGATTTTTAGATTTTCGGTTTTTAGGTACCTTCATTGCAAAATTAAATAAACCAGCAAGGATAAAGAATATACCACCTATTAGAAGAGTTCCTTTTGTTCCTGCATAGGATAGTATAAATCCACTTAAGCCCATACCTACGATAGTGCCAAGTTCATAAACCATATCGATGGTCGCATTTGCATTGATGAGCTGTTCCTTCAGCACAATACTTTGAATTAAAGAAATAGCTGATGGCATATAAAAAGGAATAAAAATACCCAAAAGAGCAGATAAGACCATCAATTCAATTTCTATACCAAAATGCCAAAGCATTACCCAGCCCACGATTACCAAACCTCTCACAAGATTTGAAATAATAATCTGCGTTTTACGGTTATATTTATCTGCCAATATGCCAAAAATAGGCGCAAAAATAATGCCAGGCGTCCAAAGAAAAAGCATCATCAACGCTACACCACGGATTGAGCCCGTCTGATTGTAAGCGAGCCATGACAATGTAATATAATTTAGTCCACTTCCAAATGTAGCAAATAAGCCGCTCAAAGTAAAATAGAGAAAAGTTCTATTTTCAAATAAAGCAATGCGTTCCTTCAAATTTGAAGTGAACATAAATTATCCTCTAAAATGAATACCAGTCGATATGCATAATACATCCTGTTTAAAAACAGGCATTCTTACAATTTTTATTTTAGATCATTAAATTTAAGAAAGCAAAATTTCTTTTTTGAGGCTTTTACAATCTTTGTGCTGTTTTATGATTAATTCTTCTATGAAAACGGAACATTTATGGACAAAAACAAAATTAATATTTTATGTGCGTTTTATTCAGAAGCTACACCTTTATACATATGTGAAACAATTTTACGGTATGGAAGCTTCACTCACATTATTGTCCTTATTATTCTGTGCACTAAAATATGCTCGAGTATATTCCTCCATGTCGTTCTTCTATCACCACACTTCGTCTCTAAAAGAATAAACATACTATTATCCTCACAATAAATATTGCTAACTTTTCTACTCCCCTTCTCTAAATCTTTTAAAACAAGCCCATTACAGTTAGTTTTCTAATTAAAATATATAACGTGATATTTTTCCTGAGCAGTTAAATTATTGCAATCACATCTCTAAAGTTTCAGATTTAGAGTAAGAATACATAAAGGAGGATTTATCGTGGATAAATTGATTAATAAATGATTTTATTCATAATCAAAAAAACTTATCTATATGATGTCGTATTTGATGATGAATTAAAGAAACAGGAGTAGTTCCATCAATTGTTATAAACCGCTCATCTATTTCCGATAAAACTTTGTATACTTTGTAAATTTTTTCAATAAAAGAGAGTTTTTCTTCGTATTTTAAGTTTAAACCATCCCTTTTCTGCAACCGTTCCAGTATAGTAATGGGCGGTAAATGAAAATAAAATGTAATATGAGGTCTTGGAATAGATTGATTTAATTTAACGACACTTTCAACAGAAAGCTCTTGAGCATAAAAATAAGCAAGACTAGAATAAACATATCGATCGCTAATTAATAAATTTTGCGATGACGTTAAGGAAGGTTCAATAATTTCAAGCGTATATTTGCGTCTATCTGTCGCTGATAAGAGTGCTAAAAGCAACGGATCAATTGCTTTTCCATTATCTAAGTAATCTCTAATTTCTGGATTATTTCTATACCAATAACTGGGTTGAGAAGTTCTTATTATATGTTTTTCTGTTGAGTAATGGCGAGCAATTTCTTTGAAGACCACATGGAGTTATAAACTTTTTTATCAAGATACATTTTGTCTATATACTTTCCATAAGTTAAATTGTTTTATATCTGAAATCTCTTAATGTTTAATAAGGTGTTTTTTAACTCGTCTCTAAACAGAAAAACACAATACTCCCGCATTTTGTATAACTTATTAACTTTATGATAAATGGCGGTATATAGACTTAGTTTTAAGATAAGGTTATATTTTAGACAACTTAAAATGAGATTAAGTATTTGTAAAAAATATATTTTTTGATCACACTCCATAACCTGCCATTTTTTAACGAATTCTAGTAGAGTTTCTGAGGATTACTCCTATAGCGTCGTGTAAATGTATAGAAATGAGTTCGATCTCAGTATATTATTGTCCCTTAAGAGCTGGTACTGGATTGCGCTACATAGAAATCTAATGAAATCAACTCTATCTTTTCTCAAACCACTGCCCTCGCTATAAGCATTTGATATTCAATTCCGTCAAAAAGCAGCAGAGCAATTCTTGGAAAACATCGCTGAGATATTGAAATATGCCTTGCAAAAGCGTTTAAATCAAATGTTTCACTATATTTTTCGGTATATTCATAAACTGAAATTAAGAATATTATAATAAGACCTCAAACAACGACGACGCCCAAATCAGCCGTAATAAAGCCTCCTAAAACTGAACCAATAATACCTCTCTATCAGACAGACTACCATGTAAAGGTTTTAATACAATACCTTAGCGCTAATGCCATAAATGTTTCTGATAGATAACGAAGTTTATTGTCACAACAACATCTAACAACGGTCAATAGAAAAACCTAAACCTTGAGTATAAATGGAGGAAATCTTAAGAGTGCAAACACAGCCCTCCCAAGAACATAGCTATACTGGTCATTTAGCGAAGAAACTCCTCATTGGAAAAGCACCTCACAAGAGATACAGTAAAAATACCAACCGCCTCCGCTCTCAGTTTCTCCAAAATTAGCTATCCCTATGATAAACGTTATCGTTCAAATCTGTATCATGCTTCTATCGAAAAAACTTGACATGCCTAACAACACATATATTAGCTTTTTGTAAAAATGTATAATGTATAGCATGTGTATTTAACATGGGGGGATAATGTGCACAAACAACTGATGTTTCGGTTTTATGGGCTTGTTGTCCTGCTGTATCTTTCTGATATGGTTTTATTTTTAAGTAATCTTTGGAATGCTTATCGCATAACATCCTCATCGGTTTTCCTGGGCGTAACCATGGCTTTGGGCACCCTTATGCCCTATCTTTTGAAAAAAAGCGGTCTTGTGCGCATTAAAGCCTCACTGCGGTTGGTCGATTTATACAAAAGGCGGATCATTATCTATAGCCTTCTTTTATTGATTGCTCTTTTCCATTACGCTGATTCCCCCTTTGGTTTTATCGCTGTCTCTATCTCTATCGGCTATCTCTCTTTGATTACCTTAAGCACACTCGAGACTTATAATACTAAACTAGCACTTAGTGGTTATATTAGCGCCCAAAAGGCTTCCCGCATTATGCAAACAGTGGTGCAAATTGGCGCATTTTTGGGAGCAGCATTGAGTGGTTATCTCTTAGAAGCGACCAGCCCTCGAGGGGCAGCGGCTGAAATCGGTTATAATGGTTTGATTGTGACACTTTGTGTGTTTGACATCATTATAAGCCTTATAGCCGGATATATTATATTTTGCGATGAATACAACGCTACAGATACCACAGCACTTGCAACTGGTAAGAAGCCAGCACCTACACCGCAAGCGGATGGACTCTCCCGTGAGCTTAAACTTTTATGCGTCTGCATAGGACTTATTGGCTTTCATATTTGCGCTTATAATACGCTGGCAACCATTCTTTTTCAGAGTGTGAAAAATTTTGGCTCTGAATACTATGGGCTTTGCAGTGCGGTTGCGGGCATGGGCGCTTTTTTGGCTGCTTTTATCAAAATCCCTCGTTTTGAATTTATTCTCCCAGCCCTTATGTTGAGCGTAGCTGATCTTATTTTTAGCACCACACAATCGCCCTATTTGGCTGTGGTCTTTTGCTTTTTTATTGGCTTTTCAATGAATACCATGCGAATTAATGCCCGCAAACATACGATTGAAGCGACCAAAACAGAGGCTCAAGCAGAGCTGGTGGGAAGCTATAGCGGCATGCTTTATACTCTCTCCCAGTCGGCAGGTTATGTCATTCTTGGTCTTCTTACAAGCTCTGCCCTTATGGGTCCTCAAGCAGCTGTTTATCTTCTCCCCCTTATAGGGCTAATAATCTTTATTTATGTTCTTTTCCTTTTATCACAGCGGAACAAAGTATGAGAAAACCTATTCTTATTGTCGACCCTTTCTCCACGGGTGCCCTCTATGGCCCTGCTTTGCAAAAATTAGGCTATGCTTGTTATGGTGTTGTCTCTCAACAAGCTCCTTTTTCACACTTTATGCTTTCTTATCAGGGAAAGGGCATGGCAGAAGCGAAGCTTCATAGTGTAGATGAGATAAAGAAACGCTTTCCTATCGGCACGATAGAGGCTGTAATAGCGGGTGCCGAAAGAGGTATCTATTGTGCAGAGCAATTGGCGGCTTATTATGGTTGTCTTGGGAATAACCCCTTGACTACCGATTGGCGACGGAAAAAAGCAGCGATGCAAAAACGTCTTTGTGAAAATGGTTTATCTTACATCCGATCAAAAATTCTTACAAAAAACGATTGTACTCTCGATGGTTTTGAAAGCCACAGCGGCTATGTGGTAAAGCCAAATGATTCTGCAGGGAGTGATGGTGTTTTGTTTTTCTCTAATCTTGAGGAAGTAGTAACGTGGGCCTCTGAAATCGACTGGAAGAAAAAAAATATTTTTAGCGCACCTAACGAGGCCTATTTGCTTCAAGAAAGATTGGAGGGAGAGGAATACATCGTCGATGCCGTTGTAAAGGGAGAGGCTATAAAAATATGTAGTTTGTCACGATATAAAAAAGGTATTCATAATGGAAGTACTTTTGTTTATGAAACGCTTGATGTACTTGATGCTCAAGATCCCTCTTATGCCCCTCTTATCTCTTATGCAAAACAATGCATTCGCGCACTGGGGATTGAATATGGACCTGCGCATATGGAAATCATGCAAACAGCTCGTGGTCCAGTAATGATCGAAGTAGGAGCCCGTCTCCACGGAGGAATTGCACCCACCTTGTTCGCGCATTGCTATGAAGATAATTTACTTGAAAGCTCCGTTAACCTTATTGCAGGCGTGTTTTCGCAAACCCCAAGTCGCTTTAAGAAAAAAGGGCGTATTATCTTCCTTATCAACGAGATCGACGGTCATATTATAAAAGATGTTAACGTATGGCGGCAAAAGCTTCATTCTTGGGAAAATGTGGTTCATTTTACGCTCTTTTTTAAAGAAAACGAGCCCCTCCCCCTAACCATCGATTTAAATACCTGCCCTGCCATTATAGCAATTTGGGGACACAGTGATGATGAATTATCAGCTTTGGAGAGGGTCATTCGTAGCAATTTCTTATAAAATACAACAATTGGGAGGAAAACATGGATTCAGCAGCGCAAATAATTGAAAATATAGACAAATATGAAAAATGGAAGCAGGTCGTTTTTAAAGAATTCGATGCAACCATGAATAACACAATTAGACCTTTTCCCTGCCTATTCGGTGTAAATGGATACTCAAAAAATATGCTTAGATTTGGGTTCTACAATAAGTTGACCGCAAAAAATATGATGGAAGACCTGATAACTTATTGCGATAACTATAAAAGTTTTGGAAAGAACACATCTTTTGTTGCATTCGAGAAGCCTGCCCCCGTACAAAGTATCGAAGTTTATAGAGAAAAATTCTGATCTATGCTTAAAAATTTGCGAGATTTTGACAACCGAGAATGACCTAAGTATATACAAAAAATATGTACAATCGTCTATGGGAGTTCTGCTTTCATGGCGAACCTATGTTTATAGTTTGCAATATCCCGTCTCATATAAACAGAATTAAGTAAGTTCTATATTTATGTTAACTTTCCAGCTTAAGTGTTTTTTCTAAGTCTTCTCTCTACAGAACAAAATGTATTCTCGTTGTAGGAAAAAGGCCTGAACCTTTTGATATTATCACAAAATCTCCTTTTTTAAGAAAATATAGCAAACTCCAAAATAGAGAATGGACGCAATATTTTCTGCAAGGCAACACTATTGAATCCCTACCTTGCTCATATCATCTAATGAAACACGATAATGACTAAGTTTTCTAAAATTAAATTAAATAAAAATATTTATGATATATTAAAAATGATACTGCCAAAACAAGGCTCGATAGAGATTCAAAGGGATTTTCCAAAAAATACATAGCACTCCGTATAATGCAGTGTGTATGTATAAAACTTCTCAGGATGATCGTGTTAATAGCAATGTTTAGGGGGGCCTTTTTGGGAAAGATTGTACAGAAATTATGAGTATCTCTAGGAGAAAAAACGCTGATTTTTAGAACAGAGAGAAACATTGATTATAACAGTTTATTAGGCTAAACGCAGAATATTCTCCTAATAATGGATGGTTAAATTATAACGGGATAGGTTTTTGATAATCATAAAGAAAAAGGTAGAGAGCGTGTTTCTTTTAGTTAAGAAAGAGTGTTGCTCATTTTTTTTCTAAAAGTAAGTAAATTCAAAGATAATTTTTTGTTCTTGTAGTGGTGAGAAAATAATTGTCGAAGTCAATGAAGGGGAGATTCCAATAGATTGTTACAAAGTTTAATAAAAGTTGGAATACTTAAAAATTCTTAGTTCCTATGATGATTTAAGAATACCAGATTAGGATACGGAGAATTCAAGAGCTCAAAACTTTGTGATAATATTGGTTTAGAATTACATCTTGTTCATTCAGACGAGATGAGCCAATTATTATATGTCACAGAGACATATGGGTGGAAAATTTTAAAAAAGCTTATCCAGAATCTGACTTAAAGGTTATTGGAACTTTAGTAGTAAGATTGGCTTGGTCTCATGTTTCTCAAAAATTAGCAACCAATCTTGTTGTGACTAGACTAAATTTGGAAGATCTGCTCACTGAGCGTTTTTATAATATTATGAAATGATAAAATATTAATATTTCTTCTTGTCCCAGACATGAAGCCGGTGCTATTTGTATTTATTATCCGTTGCACCATTGTCCGAAATATATTTTAAGTAGTTGTCACTTGAAATATGCCTTGGAAAATTATTTGGCAAGAGAGCGTACCTATATGTATTGGAAAGTAATTTCCTATTATTTGTCTCAATCTATGGGTACAACGTTGCCAAGTATAGAATTCATGCTGACAGATGACTTTCAAAAAATAAGTGCCTATAACGCATTTGAACTAAACTTTTATGAAAAACTGGAATTTAGTACCGAACCATATTCGACAATGGAGAAAATCATAAAATGGCTTGAGTCTCTGTTTAAGAGGGAGGAGGCTATTGCGTAATTCTGTTTTTCTTATGATTGTGATTGGTTGTTTGACGAGTTTTTGTGCTAGTGGTGTATTATCTATTGGCCTTTCTTTGTTACAATTCCAAGATACAACGGGAGAAGCGTCTGCTACTTTAAATGTCGTTAATTTAATCGCAATTGGAATTGCTGGCTTATGTTTGGGAAACGTGTTGGCGCACTATCAAGGCTTTATAATTGGGTTTTATAGTCAAATTACTTGCGCTTGTTTATTGTCTTTCTTATTATTTATGAACAATCCAGTACTTATTTTATTTGTATTTTTTTTACTTGCTCTCTTGATGGGGGCTGATAATCCAAATAACAATAGTGCCTTGAATCTGCTGGTTCCAGCTCCCAAACAAAAAGCTGGAATTTTTGCATTTTATACTAGTTGCTGTCAGTTTTTTGTTATTATATCCCCGTTGCTTATATATTTTATAATTGCGCATTTGGGGCACAAAATAGCCATAGCCTTTATTGTATTTATCTATCTTTTGAATGCCAGCTTATGGTTTCGTATAAAGTCTATACAACACCTAAACAGAGTAAAAGAGCTATTAAAAAAGCCATCTCAAAAGGCTTATGGAATTGGTTTTAGATGCCTTTGGCGGATTTCTGCGTTGCGGTTTTTAACGATTAATCGTATTTTGAATAATTCTCTCTATACGGGGCCTATTGTTTTATTGCCACTTGTTCTTGCTTCTATAACATCAGATAATATAAAATTTACAGCTATTCAAAATTCTATTTTTGCTTTGTCAGCACTGGGTTTTGTGATCAATGGTCTTATCTCATCTTATTATTTACGGAAATTTCCATCTTTAATTCGTTTTTTTGTATGGGGGGCACCGGCTTTTGCCGTGATCGCAATCTCTTTTGTTTTATATTTAAATTTTACTCAATATTCCCTTTATATTATGGGATTTTTATTAGGTATTGGGCAATTTTATTTTAGGGTATCGGGAATAACAATTGGACAAGCTATCACACCTAGTGAAAATTTAGCCGAGGTGATTTTGGCAGGCGATGCCAGTGTACGCATCATAACAGCTTTATTCTCTATTGTACTTTTATATGCAGGAAAATTTTTTTCATTTTCTATATTATACGTCCTGTGTGTATTTATAGGCTTTTGCGCCCCTTTATTTATTTTGCACGGACTATCTATTTACATACAAAGCTTAGAGATAAAAGAAAGCGCCTTATGAATGATGTTCAATTATTATATTACGTCAGCCTTTTTTTGATTATCGTATGGATAAAAATTTTGTACAAATATTCATGACATTAATTTTAAATGAGCACATTGCGTGAGAAAAGCTGAGGTGTTCGTTACCTCTCATGTGGATAAAACGCATTTAGCCCGTTAATCAACGAAATTGCAAATAGCACTATGATCACCATTAATTCTAAAAGCTCTACCAGAAGTTAGTGATAATGGCAAAAATCCTTCAATAATATTCGAAAAAATATTTTATGCTGCATCAGATAATCTAAAGAGGGAAAGGAGATAAAAATTATAAAACTTATGGAAATCCAACACAAATTTTTAGGGACACATAATGACAAACAAAAGCTATGCTTGAATGATCTCTTGGCTTCATCGGTTGAGTGACGGTGCATTTCTCCATTATGGTCGATTGATAGAGCTTTCCTGTTAAGTTTGAGCATACTGAACGTAACCACATGGTCAAGATTCCTCCTTCCAATGTGGCCAACTTTGATCATAAAGTAGATTCTCACCTGATGAAAATTGATTGCAGAAATGCAGCTTCGTGAATAAACAAGAAAAAAAAGTAAACATACGACCCATCAACTATTGGACAAGACATTGATTTATAATGATAATATATCGTTATTCATATTGAATTAAAGACCCGAATATCGTAAGGTTTCCTCATTTCAAATCTATGTATGTTGAATCAATTAAAATCACTTGTTTACACACCACAAGCAAGACTAGCATGTAGGTAAAAAACTATTAAGAAAAGACTAAAAATACCTCTCATGAATCGTCTTACGTACTAAGGGCTGTCGCAACATCCACGAGCTGGCAAAATGTGTGATGGTGCCGGCTTGCTCTTTCATAAACTTAAAGATGGCACTGCTCAATAGCTTTATCGTTATACCATTCACGGACATCGCCGTAAAATGGGCCTGGGTGCTCTTTGAGAGATGTTTCTTTTAAAAAACCGTGAATTGGCAAACCAATGGCGTTCTGTTTTACGTGAGGGGTGTTCCCTCATTCAAGAACGCAATAAAAAAAGCATGAATCAATGCATAATCTTCATTATTTAAAATATATTACTTGAGATCTTTAAAAGTCGTAAAGCAGAATTAAAAGGAGATGGGAAGTGTTTTCTATCCTTAAAACTTCATATTCTCTCTAAATTAGGCTATCTGCTCGTTTTAGAAATTACCCAAAGAGATATATAACACATTTGCTCCTATTTGGCATACAAAATCTGAAACAGCAGAGAAAGCACTCATCCGCCTTAATCCTTGTCTAAAACATGCTGCGGCATTAGATGTAGATGTTTATTTACAAGCAATAACAAAAGCGCAGACTTTGTTAGGGAAACAACGCCATAAAACACAAAACTTTCCAGAAATGGATTGGAGAGCCATCAGTCAAAGCTCCTTGTGCTCATTTTTGGAGATCGCACTCAAAAACAGTATCAGACAATGGTTACCAACTGGTTAAAAACGGTGTTCTCGCAATTCGTAAAACCAAATGATAAATATCACTGCCCTACATCAGCCGCTATAAAATACAAACAATTTAAAATTGAATTTACAGCAGAAAAAATGCTGTTTGTGTCCTGTAGAAATGCCAAAAACAGCGAAAACCGGAACACTTAAAGATAAAAATCTGAAAAAACAACTCTGTAGGTAGCCTTACAAGCACTGGACAAGATCAATGTCCCCATGGGAGAAATACAATAAAAAACAAAATTTGACTAACAAGTCCAAACAAACTTTCAATCTCTCGGAAGATCCAATTTCCTTGTCTCAAAAAATATTATAAACCCTTCTTTACCCTTCACGCAGTTGTAGAGCCCGCTCGTTAACAATGCTATACTATTAGATAGACACGAACTGCCCTGTTCACAAGCGATTGATGTTTCTTGTCTAAAGATTCCGCACTTCCTGTTTCCAAGTACAAATCTTTTCAGAAAAGAAGCAATAAAAGAAAAATTAAAGAGTTTTTATAGAGATCCGATCAACAAAAAATATCAAAAAATTTCGTACATTCTAGGATTTAAAGGTTATGTGATAAAATCTATATAAAGGTTTGTTTATCATCAATGGCGGAGAGAGAGGGATTCGAACCCTCGATATGGTTTCCCATATACACGCGTTCCAGGCGTGCGCCTTCAACCACTCGGCCACCTCTCCAGAAGTTCGCACTATACCCAGAAAGAAATAACGTGCAAGTCTAAACTATACATTCAAAACCCAAAAAACAAATTCATTTATTAAAGTAAGAGCTTTTATCTGTTGAATAACAAGCACATCCCTTCTTTTTAAGAAAAAACTTTTTTCGTGGATAGGTTTGTAGAATACAATAATGAGAATAAAAAGATTGTCACCAGTTATAAACTTTCATGCTCATTTACGCACTTTCTGCTTCACAAAAAAATACTTCTCTTAAAATTGGCATACAGTCCATAGTTTTACACAACCAAATAATTAAAATCACTTACTTATACGTCATAGGAAGGGATGGTATGTGGGGGAAGAACATTTTAAGAGAGGATAAGCGGCTCTTATGCATTTTCTTAAATAGCACGAATTTTTGCAACATTGAGAGCTGTAAAATAGTGTGATGGTATCAGTTTTCTCTTTCATAGGATTACATAATAAGCCCTATTCTAAATCCTCTATTCAATTTCACACTTCTATATTTAGTTGATACTAAAGAAAATAAAATTCAGAAAAAAACTTTGCATTTTTAATTTAATATGTATGAATATATTTTATTTTCTAAAATGAAAAAATAGTCTCATTTTGATCAAATACAAAATCATAAAAATGCAAACCTGTTTTCATTTTTACCATATATTTTTAAATTCAGCGTTACAGTTTTCAAAATATCTAAAGTAGTCTCCATTATTTAAAAAAATTACGTATTACTTCATACTTTTGATTATCGCATTCTTTAAGTGGGATATGGTCTCATAACAAAACAGAATACTCTAAAAATATATTTTCTTTCTCATCCACACGTTTGTTAAAAAACATCTCTTAAAGCTTGTCACATCTACCTCATACGGTGTCTATGAGTGGTATAAAATCTATTGGATAGCATCATCTTTTCTTAAATAAAAAGGAAAAGCCAAGTACGATCACGCTATTTATCCCCTAATGTTGCAACATCCCCTGCTATTTAAGAGAATGCATAAAAGGCATTTATTCTTTCCTAAAGTGTTTTTATCCATACATTACTCCTCCTTGTAATGTATAAAAGAATAATTTTTATTAATTTAATATAGAGAAATTTAAAACGAAAAAACCTTACGATATTTAGAGTTCTCATTATGTAAAACGATAAATTACCATTATAAATTAATATGTTGTTAATAATCGTCTTAAAGGATAATGTTTTACAGCACTAAAGATCTGATTACTCTGCAAAATGAGCTCGTTCTTTCCCCTTAATGTTCTTTATTACCTTATATCCTTGCTTAGAGCACGTACAGCTCGTGCAGTTTCACATTGTAATGCTTTTTGTGCTAAAATTTTCATATCTTCAAAACTATGAGTCTGTAAACACGCCTTTACTGGAGAAATATCGCAAGATATCATAGAAAGCTCATTAATTCCCAATCCAGTCAAAATCATTGCACCAAAAGGATCTCCAGCCATACCACCACATACACTCACCCAACACTTATGTTGTGCAGCTCCCTGAATAGTCTGATAAATCATACGCAAAACTGCTGGATCAAGGCTATCAGCTTCAGACACAAGGTACGGATTTTGCCGATCAACAGCCATTGTATACTGTGTTAGGTCATTGGTTCCAATTGAAAAAAAATCAACATGGGCGCTTAATACATCTGCCATAATGGCCGCTGCTGGAACTTCGATCATAATACCAAGTTTTAATTTTGGTGCACCAACATCGTTGCGGATTTCCTCTGCAATCTTTTTTATAGCGACAATCTCTGAAACAGACATGACCATCGGAAACACAATCCATAGATCTCCACCCTCTTTTGCCGCTCGATATAAAGCACGTAATTGAGGCACCAAAAGATCACGTCGACGTAACAAAAGCCGCGTTCCTCGAACACCTAAAAAAGGATTGTCCTCTTTAGATAAATGTAAATGCGTAACCTGTTTATCTCCACCAATATCAAGTGCACGAATAATTAATGGCTTATCTCCTACAGCTGTAATCATCGCCCGATATATATTAAATTGTAGCTCTTCATCCGGAATATATGGATTCTCTAAAAACAAAAATTCCGTGCGCATGAGTCCAACACCTTCAGCCCCTAAATCAAGCGCAACAGGAACCTGATTTGCGTAGTTGACATTAGCCATGATACGAATTCTTTGACCATCTGTCGTTTGCGCTGGTAACCTACATGCATTTATTTCACTGACACGTTTTTGCGCAACAGTATCAATATGCTTTTGAGCATCTTCAACGTCTTCAAGCGTAGGATTAAGGTAAATAAACCCGTTATCGCCATCAATAATAGCCTGAATATCAGACTGAATTGCTAAAATATCATCACCTGCAGCAACAACCATTGGAATACCAAGAGTACGCGCCAAAATAGCTGTATGAGATAATGGACCTCCCCATGCTGTTGCTAATCCTTTTACCCTTGTACAATCAAGTTGTGCTACATCAGAAGGAGAAAGGTCATTTGTAACCAGAATTACACCATGTGGAATATCATTTAAAAAGAACGATCTATAGGATGGATTGATTTCACCTAAAACACGTCGACCAACATCAACTAAATTAACAGCACGTGCTGCTAACAAAGGATTATCTACCTTAAAAAACATATCTGAAAATTGACGAACCGCTCTATCCCAAGACCAAGCGACACCATGACCTTCCGCTATAAAACGACAAGCTTGAGCTATTAAATTTTCATCTTCAAGCAAAACCATTTGCGCAGAAAAAATCGCAGCAGAATCTGCTCCCATACGCACTGTAATATCAGAAATCACAGATGCCATTTTATGTTTTGTTTTTGTAAGAGCATTTTCAAGACATGCTGCACCAACTGCAAAATCAATTGGCTGATCTATTATGGAAATATCATTTTGCCTTAAAACAAAAATCTTACCAAATGCTAATCCTGAACTCGCTCCAACACCAGAAATGCCTTTTTGCATAGAGCGTGGATACCAACCATGAAAAGCCTTTGTTTGAGATTCCATTGCTCTCATCAGACATTTTTCACTAATACTCACTTTTTTTGCAATAGCAATGGCATCATTGAGAAGTTGTGCTCCTTCTGCAGCATCTGTAGAAAAAATCAGAACATCACCGTTTTTTACTCCTAATTGCAATAAACCAACCAAATTTTTCATTTCAACGGTATATTGACCATGGCGAACTCTGATGGAACTTTGAGCCTTTTTCGCAAAATCAACCCAAAGAGAAGCTGGTCGTGCATGAAGACCACTTGGATAATCTAAAGTCCATTCCTGACACACAGAAAGGTCACCAATAAAAGTTTTTTCTATCTTCATATTTTGGTCAAACAAAGTTGTAACAATTTGTTGTTTGTCCATAGTTGTTGCAAGTACTTCAAGCTGTTTTTTATCAAATAAAAGAGACGTCAATTTTTTACAAATTTCTCTATAGCGATCTGGACACGCTGCAATGGCAATAACCAAATATGCTTTCTTGCCATCCTGCCACTCAACACCAGCAGGAACCTGTATAACAGCAACAGCATCCTTGATAATTAAATCACGATTTTCAGCCATACCATGAGGAATGGCTATACCATTTCCAAGCCAAGTATTGGTTGTTTCTTCACGTTCAAGCATGCTTGCCAGATAACACTTATCAACTGCACCAACCTGCACAAGCAATTCAGCAGCAGCATAAATTGCATCATTTTTATGATCAAAAGCAGCTGCAAGTTGTACAGATCTTATAGACAAGATTTCACCATCAGCAAAATCTACATTCATTGCTTCTGCTTTCTCATATCTCATCATGAATTCAAATTGCCTCACATTTGAACACCAATATCTCTGATACATTCCTTTTCAAAGCTGCATTTCCCAAAATACAAGCTATAAATACCACCACAGCTCTCTTTATATTTTACAGAATATAGCTAAGTGAGGTGCTTAAATACCTCAATATAACCGATAAAACAATTAGATATTATTATCCACCTAAGTGCTTAAAACCATCATAAACAAGTCTGCCTCTTACTCTTTTACTTTACAAAGACAAAACCCCGTTTTTTACAGCACCAATCACCTGAAAAACTATGCTTTCAAAATGCTCTTATTATCCTAAGTTGATCCTAAGTTATCCAACATAACTTTTCATTATTTTTCCTACAAGAAAGCATCCTTCCCAATCATCCGTAACTTCAGCTAATATTTTGATTGATTCCTCAAAGTTTATTTAACCTATTATCCCTCTTTATAAATTCATTACATAATTACAAATTGCTCCATGCAACTTATCATCTTTAAAATTCCGTGCTGCCCATCTTATGATATCAAACCCTCGATATATAATATTTATATATTTTAAGCCACACCTTTACTTCAATCAATATCGTAAATACACAATGCCCTCTGTCGCACATTTGCAAAGTACGACACCCTCCAAGCACCATCACCAACAACTAAAATCAAGAAAAACTCTACAAATAAGATAAATAAAGTAAAAAATGAAACGCAATTATTGCCTTAACTCTAGCTCTTATGCTTGTTTATTTTCAACAATACACAATAATAGTGAAATCAGAAAAAATATTCTTGAAGGGCGCTGATTGCACGTTGGTTATTTTTATATCTTTAAACACCGTCCTCCTTAAAAATATAATTTCACTCTCGATTTACCGAAAATTCCTTAATGCACGTCACTTTCAAAGTAGTTTTGACTACCTTTTTATGGATTTTTTATCCCTATGTCTTTTTAAATGAATAGCCCCACCTATCCACACTACCACCTAAAAACAGTATGACAACTCATCAATACCACAATGCCGATAAAAAGATCCATCTTTATCAAAATGATTACATCAATAATGCTCTCATTAAATTTCTCATAATTTTCTGAAAACAAACTGCTTCTCTTATAAGAAATTACTCGACGCTTCTTCATACATAAAAAGAAAGTCTCTCCTCACTATTATTATACAGAAACTTATCAACAAACTCTATCATAATATCAATATGTTCAGTACTAAATACTAACATAACAGCGCAGAAACTTTTTCCCTCATTGAGAAAAGCCATTTCCTCAATTCTACCTTTTTCGTATATCTTCTACATTTATTATAGTACCAACGCAAAAAGGGAAAGATAAGACTCTATCTTTCCCTTTTAATACTTATAAAACCACAACTATAATTCAATGAAATCCTGTTGATTTCTAGAGAGTGTTACAGATTACTCTGCTGCCTCCAGCATAGGAATGACTGAAACATAGGAACGATTACCCGCTTTGCGTTGAAAAGAAACCTTTCCATTTGATAATGCAAAAAGCGTATGATCTTTTCCAATACCAACATTGTTACCAGGATGCCAACGTGTACCACGCTGGCGAATAATAATATTTCCGGCAATAACGGTTTCACCACCAAATTTTTTAACGCCTAGACGTTTCGATTCTGAATCACGACCATTACGCGAGGAACCACCAGCTTTTTTATGTGCCATAGACGCTCTCCTTTAATCTTTCTTACTCTTTGATGCTACAGACGCTTTCTTCTGCGGCGCAGTCTTTTTTTCAACTGTTTTTTTAGCCGTCTTCTCAACAGAAGCAGCAGCTTTTGTTTCTTTTGGTGTAATTGCTTCTTCTTTTATCGGTTTTGCAGCAACTTTTTTAGGTTTTGAACCACCCATTAATATTTCTAAAACACGAAGCCTCGTAAATTCTTGACGATGGCCACGCGTGCGTTTAGAATTTTGACGACGGCGCTTCTTAAATGCGATAACCTTGCGCCCACGTGCCTGTTCTAAAATCTCAGCTGTCACCAATGCATCAGCAACGACAGGGGTACCAATAACCGCATTACCTTCTTGCCCAACCATTAATATGTCATTGAATTCAACAACATCACCCGCATTTCCACTAACTTTTTCAACTTTTACCACTTGATTAGCAACAATGCGGTATTGCTTACCACCAGTTTTAATGACTGCGAACATTTTTTATCCTTCCGTTCACTCCAGCTCTTATTTAATTTCTGCCTTGAAATAAGGGAAAATAGGCTGCTTTTTATCAGTCGTAATAGATCCCAAAGAAGGATAAAACCTTCTTCAACACAAATATGCGCAGATTTCCCCACGCTTATATTTTGTATATATGAAGGAATTTCTATTCTCTGTCAATAAAGTCCCATAAAAAAGAAAAAAAGGTTGTACCAAAAACAATTGAAGGTTATCTACCCCTTATACACTCAAATAGTGCCGATTTTTGTTTCACTTTATTATGGAGAGATGGCTGAGTGGTTGAAAGCACCGCACTCGAAATGCGGCATAGGGGCAACTCTATCGGGGGTTCAAATCCCTCTCTCTCCGCCACAGTTTATAAAGCGATATTATTAAAACTGTTGTAGCTTGCCAGCGGGTTTTGTATATTTTGCCACTAGGTTTTGTACCAATTTATTTTTTTCGAAGGATTTTAAGGGGGAGCTCAAAGGGTCTTCAAAGACCTCTCAAAGGTCTTTATCGTTTTTGCGAATAAATTCTCATTTTTACAATTTTTGCACTTTTTTGATTTTCTGTTACATAAATCTAATCCAGATAATAAGAGCAGGCATAGTAAAATTAAAGAATTATCTCATATTTCTCTCTCATTCTACTTTTGCTTAGTTAGTACAAAACCTACTGTAAAATTATATTATTTTGCACGTCTTGCTTGAATATGTGCTAGCAACCCTAATGTTGAACTATCACGATTATCCGCTTTACTTTCTCCACGAAGAATTGGTAGTAACTCGTTTGCTAATTCTTTACCAAGTTCAACACCCCATTGATCAAATGAATTAATATTCATTAAAATCCCTTCAACAAAAGTGCGATGTTCATAAAGCGCAATAAGACGACCGAGTGCAAAAGGTGTTAATGAATCTTGAACCAGCGTAATGCTGGGACGGTTTCCTTTAAAACTTCTATGACGTGCTAAATGGTCTGCTTCACCCTCATCAACTCCATTTTTTATCAAGATATGCCGAGCATCTTCAAGACTACGCCCCTTCATCAAGGCTTTTGATTGTGCTAAACCGTTTGCTAGCAACATCTCATACATAGAATGTAATTTTTTCTCATGCCCTTTTATAAATAAAATAAATTCTACAGGAATAATATCTGTTCCTTGATGCAGAAGCTGAA
This sequence comes from Bartonella sp. AP19HLJMH, assembly GCF_042196245.1. Classification (NCBI taxonomy): domain Bacteria; kingdom Pseudomonadati; phylum Pseudomonadota; class Alphaproteobacteria; order Hyphomicrobiales; family Bartonellaceae; genus Bartonella; species Bartonella sp. AP19HLJMH. The sequence goes on along the minus strand of NZ_JBHIPX010000002.1, from coordinate 229,054 downwards.
AAAAAGCATGTTGACTATTTGTTCCTGAATCCCCCCAAACAATTGGACCACTTGAAAAACTTAATGGTTTTCCATCCAGCGAGACTTGTTTACCATTTGATTCCATATCAAGCTGTTGTAAATAAGCTGGAAAATGTATTAAACGCTGTGCATAAGGAATGATCGAACGTGATGAATAACCACAAATAACACGATGCCAGAATCCTAAAAGAGCAAAACGAATAGGAATATTTTTATGCAAAGGCATAGTTTTAAAATGTTGATCCATTTGCAAAGCACCATTGAGAAATTGGCGAAAATTTCCACCACCTATTGCAAACATAACAACAAGTCCAATGGCTGACCAAATTGAATAACGTCCTCCAACCCAATTCCAAAATTTAAAAACTCTTGTGGAATCTATGCCAAATTCTGCCACTTTATCAAGCGCACTTGAAACAGCAACAAAATGCGTACAAACGGCTTCTTCTCCTAAATGTGAACAAATCCACTGACGTGCAACTTGAGCATTGACCATTGTTTCAGCCGTTGTAAAAGTTTTAGAAGCAATGACAAACAGCGTTGTTGCTGGATTCAAAATAGAGAGAGTATCAGAAATATGGGCACTGTCAGCATTCGAAACAAAATGACACTGTGGACCATCATGATAAGGTTTTAAAGCATATGTGACCATTGCAGGACCAAGATCAGAACCACCAATACCAATATTGACAATATCACTTATTCTCTCGCCACTGCTTCCCTTATAGCTTCCATCACGCACCTTTTCAGAAAATCTTTCCATATCTTCAAGGACGTCTTGAATATCGCGAATAAGATTATGACCATCCAACATGAAAATTTCATCAGCAGGTAAACGTAATGCAATATGAAGAACTGAGCGTTTTTCAGTTGTATTAATCGCCTTACCAGAAAACATTGCATCACGCCGGCCTAACACATCTGCTGCGACCGCTAAATCATCTAGAAGTTGCAATGTTTTAAATGTCACACCACATTTTGAAAAATCGAAAAGAAGATCATCAAGTCTGAGGGAAAAATGGGAAAAACGCTGTTCATCTTCTACAAAATGCCGACGAATATCATAGACCCCATCCTTTGCGGCATGGTTTCTTAAAGCTTTTAATGTGGCTTCAAAAGCCATTTCATTTCGAATCGAAAAGCTATCTCCCATAAGCTTATCCTATACGGTTATTGATAATGAAATCTATGCCCAAATAATAACAAAGCAGAAAACACCTCCTTTATTGCTCGCTATTTTCACTGCTCACATAAAAATGAAGGAATATACAAAATAAAAGGATAAGATCCGAAAATGATATTTTTACAAGAATAAACTTTCAAATCTTTTCTATCATATACATCATTTAACTTGATTGAGTTCTTTTGTTAAACGTAAATCTTCTTCTGCTTTTGGTCTTATAAAACGCCCTAAAAAAAGATAAACAACCGGTGTGACATAAAGCGTAAAAATAGTTGCTAAACCTAAGCCACCAACGATAACCCAACCTAAGGCTATACGAGCTTCTGCGCCAGCACCTTTGGCCAAAACCAAAGGAATACCTCCTAAAATGGCACAAATCATTGTCATACAAACTGGACGAAGGCGAATGTTTGCTGCTTCTTCTACGGCTTCACGCACGCTTCTTCCCTGATCACGTAATTGATCTGCAAATTCAACAATGAGAATACCATTTTTTGCCATAACACCAATTAACAAAATTAATCCAATTTGGCTGTAAATATTAAGACTCACACCACTTAATAGCATAGCAATTACAGCACAACCAATCCCTAATGGGACAGTGGCCATGATAATGAATCCTGAAATAAAGCTTTCAAACTGAGCAGCCAAAATCAATAAAATAATCAAAAAGGCAATGCCAAAAACAATCATAAAATTGGAAGATGTTTCATTAAGCGTTTCGGCTTCCCCTAAGGGAACCAAATAGGTTCCTTTTGATAACAAAGGAGAAGCAATTTTCTGTACAGTTTGGTAAGCTTCCCCTAAAGCGATATCTGGAGTAAGATTTGCGCTTAAAATAACAGCACTCATGCGTTTTTCCCGTTTTAATTGAGGAGCAATAGCTTTTTCATGTAAACGCGCAATAACCGATAAAGGAACATATCGATTGTCTTTGGTTTTTAAAAAAATATTTTCTAAATCGCTAGGACTCTTCATAGAATTTGTACGCGATATCAATTTAACATCGTAAGAATGATCATCCACGTTAATGGAACCAATCTTTTTACCATCCAACATTGTTTGTAATGTATCGCCCAAATTGGTGATATCAATCCCTAAATCGGAGGCTTTTTTTCGATTGATTTCAATAAAAAATTGCGGTTGTGTTGCATCAACAGTAAGGCGTGGGCGAATAAAACGCGGATCATCTTGTAAAGCACTTACCAGCTTATCAGCAATGGGTTGTAATATTGCATAATCATTGCCAAGAATTGCAAATTGCAACCCTTGCCCAGTTCCGCTCACACCTAGAGAATTTCCCTGCGCAGCAAACACAAAAACTGCGGGAAACTGTTTAACCTTTGCATTAATATCTTTCACGATTTCTTGCTGACTCCGTAAACGTTTATCCCAAGATGAAAGCAATAAAATCAAAAAAGCAGTATTGGGTGAACCGCCAGCACCCGCAATAGAGTAACTGTTAGCAATCTCCCCTGCATCACGTAATGGCTGTAGACTTGCTTCAATTTGCTCTATTTGCTCGTTCAAATATTGTGTTGAAATACCTTGTGGTCCATTAATAACCAAAAAGATCACAGCTCTGTCTTCTGCTGGCGTTAATTCCTGTTGTAGCTTCGTATAGCCTCCAACACAAAGACCCGCAAAAATAAGTGAAGCAAAAACAACAGCCCAAGGCTTTTCTAAACACTTATGCAAACTGTAAGTATATGCCTTATGAAAAAAAGTACCTAATTTATATAAAAAAGCAAAATGATGGGACTTTTCCTCTTTTTCCTCAATATGTTCTTTGAGAAAACGCGAAGCCAACATTGGACAAAGCGTTAAGGCAACAACTGAAGAAAGCAAAATAGAAATTGCCAAAACAAAACCAAATTCTCTAAAAAGACCTCCAACTTGCCCAGGAAGAAAGGAAATAGGAACAAACACAGCCACTAATGTCAATGTTGTTGCTAAAACAGCAAAAAACACTTCACGTGTTCCTATCACCGCTGCTGCTCTGGAACCTAATCCCATATTGCGCCACCGAACAATATTCTCAAGAACAACAATGGCATCATCCACAACAAGCCCTGTTGCTAAAACAAGTCCTAAAAATGTGAGAATATTCAATGAAAACCCTACAAGATAAATAGCCGCAATGGTACCAATCAAAGCGACAGGAAGAGATAAAGCAGGTATCAGCGTTACACGAATGTCTCTGAGAAAAAGAAAAATGACCAAGATAACGCTCAAAATAGCAATGACCAACGCAACTTCAACCTCATGAAGAGCGCTTTTAATAAAAATTGCATCGTCATTAATAACGTCTATATTTACAGAAGAAGGAACAATACTTTTGAGATTATCAACAACGGCTCTCACACCTTCAGAAATATTAAGAGTGTTGGATTGTGCTTTACGCACGATACCTAATCCAATACCTGTCTTTCCATTGATACGAAGAATAACTGTTTCTATATCCGGCGATAAAGTAACATGCGCAACATCACCAAGATGCACATGAGGCTTTAAAACAACTTGTTCAAAAGATTCTGGTGTTGTTAAACGTGCAGTAGCACGTACAACTAAAGTTTGCTTAGAATTGCGTAATGACCCTACTGGCACATCTGTTGTCATATCAGCAAGAACACGTGAAATATCTGCTACAGTTAATCCATAACTTGCAAGTTTTGCTTGATCTATATCAATCTGAAAAATCTTTGTGCGAGCACTATCGACCTGTACATCACCAACACCATCAACAGCAGAAATAGCATCAACAATCTGATCGTTTACAATCGTGGTTAAATCATCAACACTCATTGTTGGTGACGTCACAACCAAATACATCATGGCAGCAGCATTCGAATCTGCTTTAATAATCAAAGGCGAATCCGCATCTTTCGGTAAAGAATAGGTAACACGAGAGAGAGCATCACGAATATCAGATGCTGCAACATTCAAATCAACACCGACATTAAAGTTAATCTTCACACGGGAGCGTCCAAAAGAAGACGTTGAAGAAATCGTCTTAACACCTGAAACACGAGAAACAGCATCTTCTATAACTTTTGTAACTTCACGATCAATTGTTTCTGCCGATGCACCAGAAAACATCGTCACAATCGTTGTTACAGGAGTATCAACATCGGGTAATTCTCTTACATCAACATTTAACCATGCTGCAAATCCTGCAATGATGATCATAGCATTCAAAACAAGAGTAAAAACCGGTCTGCGAATAAATAAGGTAATGAGACCACCTTGCTCCACCTTTGACGTAGGCTGTTTTGTGCTCAATTCTTGGCTCATTGTATATCCGTTCCATAACCTACTGATAATTGCTGTTGATGAGACTTTGGATCATCAATAGTTACTTTACTTCCTGGATAAAGCATTTGCACCCCTTGAATGACAACTTGATCACCATTTTCTAGGGGAGCTTTCACGAAAACATGATCGGCTTTATGCTGAATAATTGTTACGGGAATAGACTCTACTTTTCCTTCTCTCACACGCCAAACGAATGACCCTTTACTATTCCATTGAACTGCAAGAGGATTAACGACAGGAAAAGAACCACCATGAAACTGCAAGGAAACAGAAAAGGACATACCAGACATGAGCGTATCTTTTTCATTATTGATTTCAACCTGAACATGAAGTGTGCGACTTTCTGGATCAACGATATTATCAATCGCATAAATATGACCAACAAAAGATCTATCTGGCTGCGCGATTAACGTTGCCGTTACCTCATCTCCTTTATGGATGCGCGACACATATCGTTCAGGGGCCCATATATCGACCAAAATACGTTCTCTATTCTCAATACGGCCTATTACAGTATTAAGGGTCACGTTATTCCCCGCATCAACGGGCAAAATACCAACAACTCCAGGAATCGGTGCTCGAATTGTTCGCCGATCGAGATCTAATTCAGCATTACGCAGAACTAAATTTGCGTTATCCAACTCTAAGCGTGCCATAATTTCTTGAACTTCCGTTGCTGTATTGCTGGCGCGTAATTTAAGAATACGCGAAAGCGTCAACGCATTGTTATCACGTTGCACTTTTGCTTTTGCAGCCGCTATTTCTTCTTTTTTAGAATCAAGCTTTGCAATCACATCATCAGCTTGTACTTTTGTACCCGCTGATACAAAAAGCTTATCAATAACACCTGAGGATAAAGGGGTAAGCTCGACTTCTGCAAGAGCTTTTCCACTCCCAAGAACGTTAAGTTGTTCATAAAGATCTTGAACTTTTACAAGATCAACGACAACATTTACCGGTGGCCTTCCCATTTTTTCATTTGAAGCTTTATCCGATACTCTTGTTTTATCCACCATAGAAATGGGTTGGTCTGCACTCTTTTTTCCAGCCCAATAAGTAACCGTTAAAACAACGATTAAAAACACTAATGGAAAGCTCTTTTTTAATAACGCCATACATCCGCCCTTGCTGTGTCATGTTCATCTGAAATAGTTTTCAACAGTAATATCGGCGTTTTACACAAAAACCCAACAGCGGGTGTATATATCTTACCCCCACCGCAAAAAACACATCTCATCTCTGCTTGACTATCTTTCATAGATTAAAACGTCAAGTTAACTATCGTTCATATTGCTTTGTATGGTCATGACAAAAAAATGTTCATATCAAAACCAACTGAAGCCATAATATATTATATCCTTTTTTAAAATATATCATAAAAAAAGAGAGATTTTTTTTATGACGACTCAAGTTTCACTTGCATTTCTTTAATGAAACGATTAGGAACCCTTTGTCTTAGACAATGTAAAAAATTGAAATGTATGCACCCGTAGCTCAGCTGGATAGAGCACCAGACTACGAATCTGGGGGTCAGGAGTTCGAATCTCTTCGGGTGCGCCATCTATCAATATCTTCTTATAAAGTCAGACTTTTTAAATTCTTTATTTTGTGATTTATTTTTACCTATCTTTGTATTTTGTTATTTCATTCTGTTGTGAGTCGTTTCTTTAGCCATTTGCTAGAATAAGATGTTATGAGTCCTTCAATTCAGCTCTAAGGTGCTTTTATTAGCTTATAATCGTAGCGATTGCATGAGTAGCGTATGTTGTTGTTTTCTTTTATCAATCTATGCGCTTGTTTTTGGTCTCTTCCGGATTATACTCTCTACTCAGTTAGGTAATTTTTTACGTGCTTATTTCTAATTGTTCCATAACTGGATGTTTCTGGATATTTTATTCCTAGCAGTCCCATCTTAAGAGGGACTTCAGATGTGCCGCCATAAATTCCGGTTTACCACCATGTGAAACTTTTTCAGTGTGTTGTTGGAAAGAATAAATAAACTACTTCTCAAACGTACTACTATGAAACACTTATGGTATCCATTAATGTCATCAGCATTTGTTGCAAACCAAAGCTTCTTTTCGCAATATTTTTAATTGAATTAAACGTATTTTTACTGCTTAAAAGCAAAAAGATTCTTTTTCCTAAAAAACAATAAAACTCTTCTTGTGCTTCTTTAGCATTATCTCTTGCATGGCATATCATCGATTTCTATGATATCTTAATATTTTTCTGTTCTCTATGAATTTTTCTAATTAATCCATGGAATACAGATCTCAAACATTAATAAAAGCTGAATTTAAAGAATTTTTCCATGCCTAAAACTGATATTGAAATTGCTCGCACTGCTAAAAAGCAACATATTATTGAAATTGCACAAAAAATTGGTATCTCACATGAAAATCTCATTCCCTATGGTCATGATAAAGCTAAAATTTCTTCTGAATACATAAAATCGCTTAATAAAAATCCAGATGGTAAACTTATCCTTGTCACAGCTATCAATCCCACACCTGCCGGAGAAGGCAAAACAACAACAACAGTTGGACTAAGTGATGCTCTTAATCTTATTGGTAAAAAAACAATAGCTACCTTGAGAGAACCATCTTTAGGTCCCTGTTTTGGTGTAAAAGGTGGTGCTGCTGGTGGTGGTTATGCGCAAGTCATTCCAATGGATGACCTTAATTTACATTTTACCGGTGATTTTCATGCTATTACAGCTGCTCATAATCTTCTTGCCGCAATGATAGATAATCATCTTTATTGGGGAAATACTTTAAACATTGATCCACGTCGCATTGTTTGGAAACGCGTTCTTGATATGAATGACCGTGTATTGCGCGATATTGTCATTTCATTGGGGGGCATAACAAATGGTTTTCCACGTCAAACAGGTTTTGATATTACTGTTGCATCAGAAATTATGGCGCTTCTTTGTCTCTCTGAAAATTTAGAAAACCTTACACAAAGACTCAAAAAAATTATTGTTGCTTATCGTTATGATAAAACGCCCATCACCGTTGCTGATCTCAATGCGGAAGGTGCAATGGCAGTTCTTCTCAAAGATGCTATACAACCCAATCTCGTACAGACAATTGAAAATAATCCTGTTCTCGTTCATGGAGGACCTTTTGCCAACATTGCTCATGGTTGCAATTCAGTTATAGCAACAAAAACTGCTTTAAAACTTGCTGATTATGTTGTCACAGAAGCTGGGTTTGGAGCAGATCTTGGAGCAGAAAAGTTCTTCAATATCAAATGTAGGCAAGCAGGTATTGTACCAAATGCTACAGTGATCGTCGCAACTATTCGTGCATTAAAAATGAATGGTGGTCTGGATAAAAATAACCTGACAGAAGAAAATATCACCGCTTTAGAAAAAGGAGCTGCCAATCTTTTACGACACATAAAAAATATGAAGCACTACGGTATTCCTTGTGTTGTGGCTATCAATCATTTTGACAGCGATAGCGATGCTGAAATAAAAACATTACAAAAAATAGTTGCAACAACTGGACACAAAGCTATTATCTGTAAGCATTGGGAACAAGGTGGAAAAGGCGCTATAGAACTTGCACAAGAACTCGTTACCTTGATTGAAAAGCACGATTCTGATTTTAAAGTTCTCTATCAAGATGATATTCCACTCGTTCGAAAAATTAATTGTATTATAACAAAGCTATACGGTGGACGTGGCGCCATCATCTCAGCCCCTATTCTCAAACAACTTGAAACTTGGGAAAAAGAAGGTTTTGGCGTCTACCCTATTTGTATGGCCAAAACACCTTATTCTTTTTCTTCTGATCCCAAGCAATACGGAGCTCCTGTTGATTTTGAAATTCCCATACGAGAAGTTCGTCTCTGTGCGGGAGCCGGCTTTATTGTTGTCATTTGTGGAGATGTTATGACCATGCCGGGACTACCCCATTATCCCACGGCGGAAAAAATTCATCTTGACGAAAATGATCAAATACAAGGACTTTCATAAGTTTATAATCATGAAATCTATCATTCATTCTAAAAAGCATTTTATTACAAAAAAAATAGAATTTTTAAAAGCGATATAGACAAATGTCTTATTTATATGATATAAGTTTCTGTCCTTTTGGATATGCCTTTAAAAGGACGTAGGTTTTCCTATTATTTGTGACACTGAAAAAAGCAGGATAAATAGTGCAAGTACTCGTTCGTGATAATAATGTTGATCAAGCGCTCCGCGCGTTGAAAAAAAAGATGCAGCGTGAAGGTATCTTCCGTGAAATGAAAATGCGTAGTTATTATGAGAAGCCATCTGAGAAGCGTGCTCGTGAAAAAGCTGAGGCTATTCGTCGTACACGTAAGCTTGCTCGTAAGCGTGCACAAAGAGAAGGTTTTGTTAGTAACGGACGGACTGTTGCGGTAAAGTAATGTGCTTTATGATATTATATAATTGCATAAGCAATAGATAGTAAGCTACTAGAAAATTTTATCTTCATAGGCAATTGCGATGAATTGCTTGTGTAGGTTTTTATGTACAATGTTATCTAATATGTTAGTTATTTGAAAATAATAAGGTTTCTATCATAGAGGTGGTTTTTATTTCACTCTTATATTTTAAAAATAGATAACAAACTACACTTGAGATATTTAAGCGACTTTTTCCTATGTAAATTGAGTGCGGGGTGTTTTATTATCACTTTTTGCTATAATTTTCTCCTTCTGGATATCTCTTAAATAACTGCTTCTTATGTGCAAATTTCATGATGAATTTCTTTTTTGTCATTAAATATTCTACATCTTTCGATCATCCTAGGTCTGATTACAAAACAAAAATGCTTCTTATAAACACTATAAATAATAGGAACTGCATAACATTGAAAGCTGGTAAATAGAACGATGGAGCCAGCTTATCTACCATACGGATAAGCATTATCATGGCATAAGATTAGAGTGTAGAAAATTTTATAAATGAATTATCACGAAAAAGTGTCCTGTTAAAATTAGCCCTTCATATATCAATCTACTCTATAATGTTGCTCATATTTTTACGCTTAAATGTTTTATTTATCGTATTATTTTGTTCATTCAAAACTTCTTTTCAAGCCACACAATAATCCCTTTCTGAACAGCTCTTTGTTCATAGTATGCATACATGCACTTTTACTTTGAGAAACAAACTCAGAAAAGAGATGCAATACTTTAGCCCTAATTTCCTGTACAAAAACTGCCTATGGCTCCAATATACTTTACTGTTTTATCACGCTTACAGCTACATAAAAATCTAATGTTTATTTATATCTACCCCCTCATAAACAAGATAAGCACTAAGAAATACAAACCTTTTGTTTTCCTTATTTTGATATTTTTGTAGCAATTTTTTCATCGTTTAGATCTCTTTAACGAGCAATGTGTCATACTTTTTATCAGTTTCCAGTCTTATCTTTCAGATTTTAAATTTCCAATATATGACGAAATAAAGGAGTTCGGTGTGCAAAATTCTCGTTGGTTTCGCGTTTCAATACTCATATCATGTATCTTAATAGCAACAGTCATTGTATTGGGTTCACCTCATTTGTTGCATGCACAAACATTTAATCAAAATTTAGGGCCCAGTGGTTTACCACTTCCGCGATTTGCTTCGATTAAACCCACCAGCGTTAATGTACGCGTCGGACCAGGAAGCAACTATTCTATCATTTTCACCTACAAAAAGAAGGGCTTACCTATTGAAATCATTCAAGAATATGATCAATGGCGCAAAATTCGTGATGCAGAAGGCGATGAGGGATGGGTGTATCAATCGCTTTTATCGGGAAAGCGAACTGCTATAACTATTCCATGGCAAAAAGATAAAACAAAAAGGCTGATGCTACGAAAAAACCCCACCGACAACGCAGAACTTGTGGCGGAAGTAGAACCTAACGTCATTGGTAACATCCGCCAATGTGATGGACAATGGTGCGAACTAAACATTAATAATACGCGCGGATGGCTTCAGCAACCCCAGTTATGGGGAATCTATCCTGATGAAAAAGTAAAAGGTTGGTGAATACTCAAACTCAACAAGTTTAATTTTTATTCCTCATTAAATATCCTCACTGCCTATCACAAGATTGATTTTTTGGTTTCAATCGCACGATTAAATCAACATGTGAAATTTCCATACCTTCTGGTGGCTTAGGCAAATTTCTAATAATGGGAGCTTCTTCCAAATTATAAGGAATATCAAGAATACGATTTTCACCTTCTATATAAAAATGGTAGTGATCAGAGGTATTGGTATCAAACCAAGTTTTTGAACCTTCTACGGCAATAATCCGTAATAATCCCGCTTCCGTAAATTGATGAAGCGTATTATAAACCGTTGCTAAAGATACAGGTACACCTGCCCTCACCGCTTCCTCATAGAGCTCTTCAGCAGTAATATGACGATTTCCTTGAGAAAAAATCATATGTGCAAGCTCCAACCGCTGACGTGTTGGACGCAGACCATTTTGACGCAAATGTTTTTCTAACATAGAAATGGAATAATATTGCACAATTTTTCCACACTCTTTTGTGAACTGCTGCTCTTCATTCATATCTAAATTGTCTGCACTCACTGACATAATTACAAACCCAAATATATTCCTGCTAAATAAGATCAAAATACAAAAAAATGGGAATAGTATGGTGTAATCTTGTATTCCATTTTTAAATAATTACCTATGTAGAATACATAAAAAAAGGCTTTTGTCATTAAAAATGATATAAAATCATTTCCCTCTCTTTAAAATTTGCTCTAAAAGTAGGTTGGGAAAAGCGCAGAAATAAAGATATATGCAAATAAATGGAGTAACAATGGCTGAACAAAAGTCTCGCTACACTTATGAAGAGCTTCTAAGCTGCGCTCGCGGCGAAATGTTTGGTAGAGGTAATGCGCAATTGCCAGCACCGCCAATGTTAATGATTCATCGAATCACTCAAATTAGTGAAACTGATGGTAAATACAATAAAGGAATGGTTCGCGCCGAATTTGACATTACACCAGACATGTGGTTCTTTAATTGTCACTTTATAGGCGATCCCGTCATGCCAGGATGTCTCGGACTGGATGGTATGTGGCAATTAACAGGTTTTTTTCTTGGTTGGCTAGGCGAACCAGGCAAAGGAAGAGCAATATCAACAGGTGAAGTAAAGTTATCAGGGATGGTAACTCCACAAACCAAAATTCTTGAATATGAAATAGATTTTAAGCGTATTCGACGTGGAAATTTAGTCTTAGGAATAGCTGATGGGTGGCTAAAAGCAGATGGAGAGACTATTTATAAAGCGAACGATTTACGCGTTGCTTTATTCAAAGAAGATTGAACGTTATTTCCGTCAGAAAGAACTTTTCACTATTCTGTATGGAACGAGGAGGTATGAATGCGTCGAGTTGTTGTAACCGGAATGGGAATTGTCTCCGCAATTGGAAATAACCCTGGAGCTGTTTTAACCAGTTTACGTGAAGCAAAATCCGGAATTTCTTACGCACCTCAATATGCTGAATTAGGCTTTCGTAGCAGAGTTTATGGCAAGCCCGATATTAATATAGAAGAACTCGTAGATCGACGTGCTCTACGTTTTCATGGACGTGGAACAGCATGGAATCACATCGCCATGGATCAAGCAATTGCTGATGCGGGTCTAGAACCGCATGAAGTATCGAACGAACACACGGGTATTATTATGGGTTCTGGAGGTGCTTCAACACATTCAATCGTAGAAGCTGCTGACATTACACGCCAAAAAGGTCCAAAACGTGTTGGACCTTTTGTTGTCCCTAAAGCGATGAGTTCCACAGCATCTGCAACATTAGCAACTTTCTTTAAAATAAAGGGGATCAATTATTCAATCTCTTCAGCTTGTGCTACCTCCAATCATTGTATTGGTAATGCTTACGAAATGATACAATATGGTAAACAGAAGCGCATCTTTGCCGGTGGCTGCGAAGATTTGGATTGGACACTATCTGTTTTATTCGATGCCATGGGCGCTATGTCCAGCAGATATAATGACATTCCTCACAAAGCTTCACGTGCTTATGATGTTAATCGTGATGGTTTTGTCATTGCTGGAGGTGCTGGCGTTTTAGTCCTTGAAGATTTAGAACTTGCTAAAGCACGTGGTGCAAAAATCTACGGAGAAATCGTTGGATACGGTGCGACATCCGATGGACATGATATGGTTGCCCCATCAGGAGAGGGAGCAGAACGATGCATGCGCATGGCCCTTGCAACAGTCGATAATAAAATTGATTATATCAATCCCCATGCGACAGCAACTCCTGTTGGTGATCCTCCTGAGATAGAAGCTATCCGTCGTGTCTTTGGAGCAGGTGATCAATGCCCCCCCATTTCCGCTACCAAGTCTCTAACAGGACATTCCTTGGGAGCAGCAGGTGTTCACGAAGCAATCTATACATTGTTAATGATGAATCATAATTTTATTTGTGAAAGTGCCCATATTGAAGAACTTGATCCAGCTTTTGCTGATATGCCAATCGTTCGTGAACGACGTGATCATCAACAACTGAATACCGTATTGTCGAATACTTTTGGCTTTGGCGGTACCAATGCAACGCTTGTTTTCCAACGTTATGTATAAACAAAAGCTCTTAGTAATTGAAAAAAGTACGGTCTTACGGAGAATAATATGAAAGGTTTGATGGAGGGCAAACGCGGCCTTATTATGGGAATTGCGAATGACCATTCAATTGCTTGGGGCATTGCCTGTCAGCTCGCACAAGCAGGAGCGGAATTAGCGTTGACTTATCAAGGAAATGCTTTTGGAAAACGTGTTCATCCCCTAGCAGATAAACTTGGCTGCAAATTAGTGCTAGAGTGTGACGTTGAAAAAAGTGAAAATATTGATTACGTCTTTGAGCAACTTGAAAAAGAATGGAAAACAATTGATTTTATTGTCCATGCCATTGGTTTTTCAGATAAAACTCAGCTAAAAGGGCGTTACGTTGATGTTACAACACGTGAAAACTTTCAACGCACGATGGTTATTTCAGCTTATTCCTTTACTGAAATTGCCCAGCGCGCGGGTAAGCTTATGCCCAATGGAGGAACACTTTTAACTCTTACCTATGGTGCTTCACAGCAAGTTGTGCCTAATTATAACATCATGGGTGTTGCTAAAGCAGCTTTAGAAGCTATGGTACGTTATTTAGCAGCGGACTTTGGTCCTCAAAATATTCGTGTCAATGCGATTTCCGCTGGTCCTGTTAGAACTTTAGCAGGTAATGGTATTGCAGCTGCACGGGCAATATTTTCACATCAACGCCGTAATGCCCCATTACGGCGTACCGTAGATATTCATGAAATTGGAAAATCTGCTCTTTATCTACTCTCTGACTTATCATCAGGTGTTACAGGTGAAATCCATTATGTTGATTCAGGCTATAACATCATGTCTATGCCAATACTTGAAGAACTGAAAAAAAGTGACGATTCCCAAGAAGAATAAAATTTATTTCATTGCACTAAAAAAGAAAATCAATCATGTACATAGTGCTTTAATCGGGTATTGAGTACTTTCTCAGCTATATAATAGTATATTGACTTATAATAATATGACGTAAGGAATATGTGCAAATGTTTGTAAGAATAAGTCAATACAAAATCAGATGTACGATGCCTTGTTTCGCAAAATATTTTATAAAAGCCGGAATATTTCTTCAATCCATGGTTGATAAATTTTGTATTTTATGACGTTATTTACCTTACTAAAGCATACGCTTTTGCCATTGCTTATAAATCAATATCCAACCCTCATGCCACCGCAGTTTGAAACAGAGATTAGAGAATTATTAAAACCCTTAGTTTCAGCTTTTGTGTAGCAAATTGAAAAAAATATTCCTACCGTTTGATTTATTCTTGAAACGCAAATACAATCTAATTTAGGATGAATATGAAGGCGTAAAGAAATCAATCATTAATCTTACTATTATTCTTTAATGAGACTTTACGATTTTAAAAGCATCTACATCAATGTTTTTTTAATAATGGAGATTACTCTTTACCTCACACCTTTATTTTTCTCATTTTTTAATGAAAGCGTTTCTCTGATATGTCAGGTAAAATAGAACACCCAAAAACACTATAGCTGTTGCTCCTTCATGCATTTTTTAAAGATATCTCTCAATGCACGCCATTCCATTTCACAATGGTACCTGTAGAACGTATAAAAAATCCTTGTGAAGTACATAAAATCCTTTTTTTACCACCATTTTAATGTTTATACAGATGACAAACCGACACCGTCATTTTACTTGCCATGTTCTAATATTGAAACAACCCTTGACACTTGAGATGATTCATTAGAAGTATCTTTAATAATTTTTATCCACATACTAACCCGCTTGTGACAAGCAAACATATATTTTTAATTAACTCAATACAAAAATAAAATGAATCATTTATATAAATCAATTTTTTATCTTTATAATCACATTATTTTTCAGTTTAAATGACAGCCACAAACAAGTACAATAACATTTTTTCAATCTTAGACTTTCAAAGTTATAATTCCAAAAATCATTTCTTGCATATAAAAAACAGAATTGACATGTGAGAAAATAAAAGGCTTAAATATCTCTACTGAACAGCTTCAAGTGCCAAGAGCTGTCTCACAACATTTGGGGGTGTAATGATGCTCGTCTTCCTCCTTCATAAACATAAAGATGGGGATGTGCACAATAGCTTTATCGGTTACACTATTCACGGTCACCGTCGCAAATTGGACTTAGGAGTTTTAAGAGAGGTCTCTTTAAAACAAGCACGTGAATATATAACAGCAATCGTGTTTTTTTGGACGTTCTATTTTACCTGACACGTCAGAGAAATGCTTTCATTAGAAAATGAGAAAAATAAAGGTGTGAGATAATCTCCATTATTTAAAAGATATTGCTTTAGATAGCGTAAAACTGAATTTAAAAATGATTGTAGAAATGGGAACAGATTTTCAGCTTTAAAATTTCATCTTCTTCCCAAATTAGATTGTCTTCTTGTTTTAAAGAATTACAAAAACAGAGATTCACAATATCCCTGCCCCGATATTCTTAGCTTATACGTTACATAAATAAGATGCTTCTACCTAATGAGTCTTGTACTATTCTGTTTGCAAATATCATTGTGAGATGAATTTAAGAGACAATAAAAATATCTTGTTCATTACATTACATAAACATGTGTAAGTGGAAACGATAATTTATCTTCAAAGAGATAGCTCTGAGACAAAAGCCAAAACTTTTATATTTCAGCCATGTTTCATAAAGAATCGAATGATATGAATCTATAATTTTCTGGAATATGACCGCCTTATACAACCATCAATAAAATCTATTTTATATGTCTATCATAACATGTTTCTATTTTTTACGATTGGAATTATTAAAAAACAGGATATCATTGAATTTCGTCCTTGAGGGCGCGGCTTAGTAATGTGTTTGCTGCTTCAGTTATATTTTTACCACAATAGAGAATTTGATAAATTTGTTCTACAATGGGCATTTCTACCCCAATACGCTGCGCCAACGTATATACTTCCTTGGTATTTAAGTATCCTTCCACAACCTGACCAATTTGTTTTTCTGCTTCTTTTATATCTATTCCTTTACCAAGAAGTATTCCAAAACGGCGATTACGCGACTGATTATCAGTACATGTCAAAACCAGATCACCTAAGCCTGTCATTCCCATAAATGTGGAAAGCTCAGCACCCATAGCCCCCCCTAAACGACTGATTTCAGCTAGTCCTCGTGTGATAAGAGCTATTCGTGCATTTGCCCCAAAACCTATGCCATCTGATATTCCTGCACCAATAGCAATAACATTTTTGACTGCCCCCCCTAATTGAACACCAATCATATCTGAACTTTTATAAACTCTAAAAGTTTTGTCACAATGAAAAAGTTGCTGCAATTCTTTACCAAACTCAACATCAGAAGCTGCTATCGTCATTGCAGTAGGCCAACCAATAGCTAGTTCTTGCGCAAAAGTTGGTCCAGAAAAAACAGCTAAAGGAATTTTTTCACCTAAAATCTCACGAGCAACCTCTTGTAAGAAACGTCCAGTACCATGTTCTAAACCTTTTGTAGCCCAAATAACGCGTGAATGCTGATCTAAATAAGGCTGAATATTATACAAAACTTGATGAAATACATGGCTTGGAACAGCGATTAATATATTGTGACTTGCCGTTATTGCAGTTTCAAGGGAAGCTTCAAGTAATAAATTTTCAGGAAATCGAACATCGGGTAAATATACTTGATTACAACGTTGTTCCTGTAATTCTTTGATATGTTGAGGACTATATCCCCAAAGTAAAACATTATGACCATTACGGGCAAGAGCTATCGCTAATGCAGTACCAAAAGAACCAGCACCTATAACTGTCATTGCAACGGTTTTCATTAAATTTTCTGATTATTCTCTAAATTTTTGATTTCAATTGCATATTATTATTACAAATAATTTTAATGCTATACTAAATACCCCACGGACTTTCTCTTTTAAATTAAAAGTATATTCAAAATAATGATACTCATTCCACTGATATCTTGTACTTATCTCCTGCTTTATATCCTACAAATTTCTTCTACGAAGCTGATACATGCCGCATCAGCTCCGTAGATATTTCTAACAACTACTCCACAGGAAACTGCGTATTTGGATCTTGCTCCATGGGCATTTCTGAACCAGGTGCTTGATCTACAGGAGTTTGCGTACTTAGACCCTGCCCCATGGGCATTTCTGAACCAGGTGCTTGATCTACAGGAGTTTGCGTACTTAGACCCTGCCC
>NZ_JBHIPX010000002.1:0-211625 GCF_042196245.1 Bartonella sp. AP19HLJMH | reverse complement strand
CATAGGCATTTCTGAACCAGGTGCTTGATCTACAGGAGTTTGCGTACTTAGACCCTGCCCCATAGGCATTTCTGAACCAGGTGCTTGATCTACAGGAGTTTGCGTACTTAGACCCTGCCCCATAGGCATTTCTGAACTAGGTGCTTGATCTACAGGAGTTTGCGTACTTGCACCTTGCTCCATCGAAACCTCTGAGCCCTGTATCTTTTCTGGCTGTTTTCTTACGGATATATCTTTGTTTGATAACTGCTCAGACACTGAAGAATCATCTCTACTTGATATTTCCGGTTCAATAACACGTCCTGAACCACCCATCATATTATAATTCAAATGAGAAATAGCCCACCAAGTTCCCCCAATAATAACAAAAACGCAAATAGCAGCAAACCACAACGCGCTTAAATTCCACTTGGCGTCTGGACCAGAATTCAAGTGCAAAAAGAAAACAATTTGTACTATAATCTGAATAATCGCCATCCCAATAAGATACGCAACCTTTGTACTAACTGCCCAACTTTCCATCATTCCATACATCACAGGAATAAAAGAACCCAAAGTGAAAAATACAGCCAGAATAAAACCAACCAAATAGGAACCAGTACTGGGACCATGTGTTTCATTTTGCACGCTCATCACAACGCTCCTAATAGATAAACCATGGTGAAAACACCAATCCATACAATATCAAGTAAATGCCAAAAAATGGAAAGACATGCTAAACGTGTTTTATTGTTCTGATCCAAGCCATTACGACGAAGATGAAAAAACATCACAACCATCCAAAGAAGGCCAACACTTACGTGAAGTCCATGAGTGCCAACCAAAGCAAAAAATGCTGACCAATAAGCAGAGAGAATTTCCCGTCCAAAAAGCTGTAAACCTGTTGCAGGATCAATACCCGCATAAGCATTTGGATCGAAATAAAAAACCTCACTCAAAAGTTCATGAAATTCGTAAAGTTCCATACCAATGAAGCAACACCCCAATACAAAGGTAACAGCCATCCATAAACGCACACCACTGATGTTATTTTTATGTGCTTGTACCATTGCAAAGCCATAAGTGACGGATGAAAACAACAAGAAAGCAGTCTCAACCAAAACAAACTTTAAATCTATAAACTCACTGCCCGCTTTACCACCACCATAAGAAGCAGAAAATACAGCAAAACTTGAAAACAGTGTCGAAAACAGGATTAAGTCTGAAAGAATATAGACCCAAAAACCAAACGTCATTACCGAGCTACTATCGTGGTGAAGTTCATCTATAGTACTCGCGTTATTCATTGTTACAGCACTCATACTGTCACTCCTTGTTCTTTAAGAACAGCCGTAAAGGCATCTTCAGTTTTTTGCACTTCTTCAGCTGGAATATAGTAACCATGATGATCACCTGTTAATGAATGACACACAAGCGTTGCAATAAAACCAACCAGTCCAACCGCAACAAGCCACCAAATATGCCAAACAAGCGCAAAACCAACAACTAATGAGAAGAAGCCAGCAATAATTCCAGCCGATGTATTCGATGGCATATGAATTTTTGTAAATCCACTTGTTGGCCGTTGATAACCACTTTTCTTCATATTCCAATAAGCATCATCAGACTGTATCTTTGGAAGGAGGGCAAAATTATAAGAAGGAGGCGGTGAAGAGGTAAACCATTCAAGTGTACGTGCATCACCCCAAGAATCATTTAATGTTACCGGTAAGTGCCCTTTATGCTTAATACCGTACCAAATCGCCAAAACAACCTGTAGCACAAAACAAAGGATACCAAGTAAGATAATACAAGCACCCAATGCAGCAATAATAAACATCGGCTGCCAACTAGGTTCCATGTAATGCTGAAGACGACGCGTCGCCCCCATTAAACCAAGCGCATAAACGGGGAAAAAGGCAAGGTAAAAACCAATAAACCAACACCAAAAAGATGTAATACCTAGTATGCGATTTGGTTTATAACCAAAAACTTTTGGAAACCAAAATGCAATCCCCGCTAAGTACGCAAAAACCACACCTCCAATAATTGTATGATGGAAATGTGCTATCAAAAAGAGCGAATTATGAAACTGCCAATCAGCAGGAACAATAGATAATAAAACACCTGTTAATCCGCCACCAACAAATGTAAAGATCATACCCATGCACCAAAGCATAGGAGGCTCAAAGCGAATCCGACCTCTATACATCGTAAGCAGCCAATTAAAAACTTTTACACCGGTTGGAACTGCAATAATCATCGTAGCAATACTAAAGAAGGTATTTACAGCTTCACCCCCACCCATTGTGAAGAAATGATGGCCCCAAACAAGAAGCGAAAGAATCAAAATAACCAACATGGCCCATATCATTGAAGTATAACCAAAGAGGCGTTTTGAAGAAAAAGTTGATACAACTTCAGAAACAATTCCAAAAGCAGGAACAACCAAAACATAAACCTCAGGATGACCAAAAACCCAAACATAGTTAATCCATACCATCGGATTTCCGCCACCAACATTGGTAAAGAAATTCATGTTCAAATAACGATCACATGCCAAGAGTGCAAATGCTACAGCCAAAACAGGATAAATGACTACAATAAGAACATTGCTGACAAAAGCACTCCAACAAAAAATAGGCATTCTCATCATTGTCATTCCAGGAGCACGCATTTTAATCATCGTTGCAATAAAATTCACTGATCCCATTGTTGTTGCAATACCAGAAAGCTGAAGTGACCATAAATAATAATCTACCCCTGTATCTGGACTCGTTTGCAATTCTGTAAAAGGTGGATACATCAACCAACCACCACGACCAAAATTCCCAACACCTAGGGATATGTTAATCAATATCGCCCCTGCAGCCGTAATCCAAAAACCTAGATTATTTGCAAAGGGAAAAGCAACATCACGCGCACCAATTTGAAGTGGTATAAGATAATTAAAAAGACCAAATAAAATAGGCGTGGCCATGAAAAAAATCATGATCGTACCATGCGCCGAAAAAATTTGATCAAAATGCTCAGGGGGCAAATAACCTGCTGTTTCACTCCCAAGAGCTAAAGCTTGATGCGTTCGCATCATAAGTGCGTCCGCAAAACCGCGAACAAGCATAATAATTCCAAGAACGATGTACATAATACCTATGCGTTTATGGTCAACCGTTGTAATCCAATTTCGCCATAGAATCCCCCACCACCCAAGTACTGTTAGAGCAATAACAGCAATTAAACCAACCAAAACAATCGCAATACATGTATACAAAACGATCGGTTCATGTGCAAGCGCATGAAAAGCACCTGCCGTAGGATCTGTAAGTCTTCCAAACATTTCTCAACCCATTTCAAATGAAATTCAAGTTTAAAAGAAACCTTTGTTAAAAGGGCTCTTTACTTTATTGACTCTGTTAAATAACATCAGGATCAAATACTGAACATAGTGCACCCCATAGCGTCTGAGCAGCAGCACGTTTCATTAAATCTTCATTACATACCGTCTTTTCATCGACACATCGATTAACAACACGATAGTAAAGCCGCTTCTCAACAGGTGCAAAATAACGAACTTCAGCATCTTTTTCCTTCGCAGCAATATCACCCATACGAGGCGCAATAGAAAGTTGACGATAAGATGAACGATCAAGTACTCGACCATTAGCCCGAGCTTTTACAATCCAATCCTCAAAATCCTGCAAAGACACAGAATGCCACTTAAACCGCATACCCGAAAAACCATCACCACTATAATTTGCTGAGGCTCCTTTGAATACTCCTTGCTCTTCAGCGACCAAATGCAACTTAGCATTCATCTGCGGCATAGCGTAAAGAACTGTACCCAATTTGGGAACCCAAAAAGCATTGACAGAATTCTCTGACGTCAATTGCAATAAAACTTGACGTCCTTCAGGCGCATAAATCTCATTAATCGATGCAACACCGTATTCAGGATAAATAAAAAGCCATTTCCAATCAAGAGCAACAGCATCAATCTGTAATGGCTTTCCTTCACCTACAACTTCCACTGGAAGAGGATTTGTAGGTTCAAGCTTATAGGTATAATAAGCTGTTAATGAACCTAAAACCATTACAATTACAACTGGAATACCCCACATCAATGCTTCAATTTTATTTGAATGTGCCCAATCAGGAGAATAGTCCGCTTTCATATTCGATGCACGATATTTTATAGCTAAAAATACCACACTCACCATAACTGGGATAACAATACAAAGCATCACCACCACACAAACAACGATCAAAATGAGCTGTTGACGTGCAACATAACCTGATGGCTGCATAACATCAATTTTACAACCAGACAAAAGCAGTGCTCCCCCTAAAATCACAAGCATTTCTAATTGTCTAACAAAGCTTTTCATCTCTATTTACCCCCGTCATACGCACTAAAAACTGTCATAAATATATACCTCACATTGTACAGATTTGAAAATAATTATCAAGAGAATTAAATGCCTATATTACTCTTATTAAACGCTTACTCTTTACCTATCACAATTTAATTGTTTTGCTTAATTGTTTTGCAATATACTCAAGTGCAAACCGATATCCATCACCTCCACACCCAATTATGATAGCGTCTACACCTGCAGATGTATAAGAATGGTGACGAAAAGCTTCACGCTGATAAATATGAGATAAATGAACTTCTACTTTCAGCCCTGAAAACATTTTTAGGGCATCAAGAAGTGCAACAGATGTATGACTGTAAGCCGCTGGGTTAATGATCAATCCAGAACTTGCCTCTATTGCTTCTTGTATCCATGCCACTAATTGCCCTTCATAGTTACTTTGATAAAAATTTATTATAATATCATTTTTTTTTGCCCATTCTCTGCATCTTTTTTCAATATCTTCTAGAGTTTCAGTTCCATAAATTTCTGGCTCACGTTGACCTAGAAAATTTAAATTAGGACCATTTAAAATCGTTATTATCTCTGACATAGCAAGCCTTTTCTTTCAGACCTATCACTTATTAAAAAAATATTTAGCATGTTTTTACGGCAATAAAGCTCCATCCTTAATCTCAAAGAATTCTGCGCGTCCTTTTAAGTCATCAAATAAAAGACGATCTGTTCCTGTCATAAATGTTTGTACAGCTAAATCATCAAGAATATCAAATAGAGCAGCACGTCGATGCGAATCAAGATGGGCAGCCATTTCATCAAGAAGAAGAATGGGAGATCTTTCCGACATCATACCTGTTAGACGTGCATGACACAAAACTAAACCTGTTAGCAGCGCTTTTTGTTCACCTGTTGAACAAGATGTTGCTGCTCTATTTTTATCAGCATAAAAAACCTGCAAATCTGCACGATGTGGTCCTTCTAACGTCCGACCAGCAGCACGATCCATTGCGCGATTATGCCGCAATCGATCACAAAATTGTTCTTCAACTTCAGTTGCTGATATTTCACTAAGAGCTGTTTCTAAAAAACCATCAATTTGCAAAAAAGCTCGTGGAAAAGGTATCTGTGAGGGCATTTGTGTAAACATGTCATTTAAAAGACGAATAACATCAACACGCGCCGCAGAAATAGCTGTCGCCAATTCTGCCATTTGCTTTTCTAAAGCATCAAACCAAGCACAATCTTCATTTCCATCTAAAAACAAACGATTACGTGCGCGCATAGCTCTATCATAATCGGCTATGCGGCGCCTATGCAAGGGATCAATCGCCAAAACCATACGGTCCAAAAAACTACGGCGCTCAAGTGAAGGACCTGTAAAAAGACCATCCATAGACGGTGTTAGGACACTAATATGACAATAATCTGTTAGGCAATCACTCGACTCATTCACACCATTAATATGGACCTTTCGACTGTTATCGCTAACCTCAAAAGCTGTACCAATCTTTACTTCACCATAAAGAGCGCATTCAAGACGCGCAAATACAACAAATCCTCCACCACCACCATCTACAAAACTAACGTCAGAATAAACAGCACGCCGCAAACCACGACCAGGAGAAAGAAAAGATAACGCCTCTAAAAGATTCGTCTTACCAGCACCATTATGGCCAGTAAAAACCACATGCTGACCAGAAAAATGAATATTGAAAAAAGAATAATTGCGATAACGTAAAAGCTTCAGCTGCCTCACTGCCACTTTGTGCACATGACTGGCCATGCATTGCAAAACAACGGCCCCTAAACGCGAATAGGCATCAGTACATAGAGCACATCCGCATCATCATTATCACGAATCAGAGCTGGTGCTCCAGCCTCAGCCAACATAAAAACCATCTCATCACTTGAAAGCTGCCCAGCAATATCCAAAAGATAACGTGAATTAAATCCTATCTCAAGCGGTTCAGATGCATAAGTTACTGATAATTGATCTTCTGCACTGCCCGAATCTGGGCTATTAACAACAAGCCTTAACTGTCCATGCTCAATCGTTAATTTAACTGCACGCCCCCGATCACTTGAAATCGTTGAAACACGATCAACTGCAGAAGAAAAGTCCTGCCTATTAACAATTAATTCTTTATCATTTCCAAGAGGGATAACACGTTGATAATCTGGAAATGTTCCATCAATTAATTTTGATGTAAAAATCACAGAGCCTATAGAAAAACGAATTTTTGTCTCCGAAAGCTCTATACATACATCGCTATCATTTTCTTCTGAAAGAAGTTTTTGCAATTCTCCTACAGCTTTACGGGGAACAATAACACCAGGCATTCCCTCAACTCCCGAAGGAGCTTCCATCTCAACTTGTGCCAAACGATGACCATCAGTTGCAACCAAACGCAATTTCAAAACACCATCATTAATAATATGGAAATAAATACCATTAAGATAATAACGGGTTTCTTCAGTAGAAATGGCAAATTGTGTACAATCAAGTAAATGTTTTAAGCCTGATGCCGATAAAGAAAAACGATAACCAAATTGCCCAGGAAGCGACTCTGGAAAGTCTGCCTTCGGAAGACATTGAAGCTGAAAATGTGCACAACCCGAAACAACGGACATTGTACCTGCTTGATTCTCATCGAGGGATAATACAACTTCATTGCTATCAGGAAGTTTTCGAATGATATCATAGAGCAAATGTGCCGGAACAGTTGTTGCTCCAGCTTGTTTAACATTAACTGCAAAAGATTCCATAACCTCTAAATCAAGGTCTGTTGCTTTTAACTGTACACGGCCATTTTCTGCATCAATCAACACATTCGATAAAATAGGAACAGTATTACGGCGCTCTACCACACGGTGAACCCGACCAAGAGACTTGAGAAATTGACTGCGATCAACTGTAATACGCATAAAAGCCCCGTATGATTTACTAAAAACTATAAGAATTCCTTAGAATTAAAGAATAGATCCCTTTAGAGAATCGCCTGCTAGAGTTTATTAAACCTCTCTTAAAATGGCAAGTCACTCCTGCATAAGAAAAAATAAATCTTTTCATTAAATTCTTTAAAGTCTCTCCAAAGAAAGAAACGATAAACACTATACAGCCTGTTCTCCAATCAACCGCTTAAGCAACTCAAGTTCCTTAGCCAAGGTCTGATCACCACAAACCAAATCTTCAATTTTACGCACAGCGTGTAAAACTGTTGTATGATCACGCCCACCAAAACGGCGCCCAATTTCTGGTAATGAGCGAGGAGTTAATACTTTTGCTAAATACATTGCAACTTGCCGTGGCTTCACAACCGTACGTGTTCGACGATTAGATAACAAATCCTGTTTAGAAACATTATAATGGCGTGCTACCGTACGCTGAATTTCTTCAATCCGAATACGCTTAGGTTCACCAGGACGTGTCAAATGACCTAATAACTCATCAATCCGCTCTAAAGATAAATCAGACTCAAAAGATTGACGAAACAAGAGCTGATTAAACGCACCTTCAATATCACGCCCCGACCCTAAAACCGTTTTCGCAATATATTCCAAGATATCATCAGAAATTGATACCATGCCATCATCTTGTTGTGCCACCTTCAACCGCTGGCGCAACATTTGCAAACGCATTTCATAATCTGGTGCTTCAATTTCAAGAGCTACCCCTCCCTGAAGACGAGAGCGAACGCGAAGATCAAGCGATTCTAATTCTGCTGGTGGACGATCTGCAGCGACAACAACCTGTTTTGCACTATCAAGCAACATATTAAGCAAATGGCAAAACTCGTGTTGTATCGACTTACCCTGCAAAAACTGCATATCATCAATAATCAAAAGGTCGATATCACGAAGCTGTTCTTTAAAAGAAAGAGCATCATTATCACGAATAGCTGTTGCAAAACGCCACATAAAATATTCAGCAGTTAAATAAATAACGCGCGCAGACGTTAAACGCTTCAATGCAGAAGCAGCAATCGCTTGAAGCAAATGTGTTTTTCCTAAGCCAACAGATGCGTGAATAAAAAGAGGATTAAAACGTAAGGCACTTTTATGCCCCTCTGCAATGGAACGCGCAGCTGCTAAAGCAACACGATTAGAAGCCCCCTCAACAAAACTTTCAAAAGTATAGCGAGAATCAAGTGGAGATCCAAAAACTCCCGTTTGAGAATTCTTAACTGAATGCTCTGCGCAACTTTCAACAAAAGATGAAGTCGCCTGCTCCTCTAGCACAACAGGAGGAACACTTCTTTTACAAACGACATCTCTTGAAACGCGTTCCATACCACGAACAATAACTTCAACACGAAGAATTGCTGAATTCTCTTGTTTCCATAAATGAGTCAAAAGAGAACCATAGTGATTATTAATCCATGAACGTAAAAAAGCAGTAGGAACAGAAAGCTTTACAAGAGTATGACTATATTCAGCAAGCTTCACACGTCCAAACCAACTGGTATAAGCCTCAACACCAACCTGCACCTTTAATTGCGCCATAACACGTATAAAAGCCGCCGCACTTTCCTCCTCTGAAACAATAGAATGCCCTATAGAAGCATTTCTACAAACGTTCTCATCACTTTCCGTCATCCTATTCTTTATTATGTTCTCTGCCGACAGGATATTTACCGAAACCCTTTTAAAGGAACTAGCTTTAGAGTTCAATTTATCCACCATCTTCCATCCTGATAAAAATAAAATTTTGTCCTGCCAAACAACTAAAATAAATCTAGCGAAGGCAAAACGCCCTACCCCAAATAAGATTACTCACCCTCCCCTAGGATAGCCTCATCACAACCCTACTAACAAAGATGACCAATAAGATTTACTTGCACTCATGATATGACCCACCCTTCTAAAATGGTAAACATATCCATTAAGAAAACTAAAAAACCGTCAGAAAACCTCTCCAACACAAAAGTTTCGAAAAGCCTAAATCAAAACATCTTGTATTCAACAAAATACAGAATAATGCGCTGATGTGACCCCTTCATGCTTCTTAGTCTTCATAAGAACCATACAAAACAGCAGAGGTAAAATGCAAGAGGTCAAAATAAAATCAAAAAACCCGAAAAAAATGCTTATATTAATGAGGACTGAAAAAAATATTGATTCAATTCATTTTTTTTCTCTAAATTTACCAATAATTAAAGAATCTCTTCAGATTTAAAAAAAAAAATAAAATGCTTGACAAAAAAGACTCTGTACAAATCCACAAAGCTTGTGGATAACCATACCTCCCTCTATAAACTTTCTCTCCTTTTTCAAGTGGAGAATCATTATCGATTCTTATTTTCAATAGAAACTTTTTGAAATAATAAACAAAAAGCCAGCATCCTCATGGATACTGGCTTTGTTCTCAATTAAAGGAGAAAAAGCTTAAACGCTGAGAGCCTTCAAACGTTTAGCTAAACGCGATACTTTCCTCGCAGCAGCATTTTTATGAAAAACCCCTTTAGAAACTGCACGCATAATTTCAGGCTCAAAATTCTTAAATGCAATCTCTGCAGATGCCTTATCGCCACCCGCTAAAGCATCATCAAACTTACGTATAAAAGTACGAACGCGTGAACGGCGGGCCTTATTAACCTGTGTGCGCGCCGCAACCTTGCGCACCGCTTTTCGAGCAGAAGGTGTATTCGCCATAAATATAATCTCTCTTTCAACACCTTGGTAAAATAAGTCTCAATAACAACTCTACCAATATAAATAAATCCAACCCAAGCAAAACTATAAAGCTGCCTATAACCGTGTGGGTTATAGCGCAATCCTAAAGCTAACGTCAATTAGATTTTCAAAGATAGCCATAAAAAAACGAAGCCAAACTCTTTGATCCGCAACTTTATAGCTTAATAATAGATATTCCTTAACAAACAAAAGAATTTAAACGGCTAACTTACGCAAGACATATTGCAAAATTCCACCATGATGCAAATAATCTAGCTCATCTTCAGTATCAACACGGCATAATAATGGAACGGTTTTTACCGTACCATCAGAAAAAGTAATTTTCGCTACAGTCTTTTGACGAGGTTTCAAGTTATGAATCCCTTCAATTGTCACCTTTTCATCTCCCTTTAAGCCTAAAGATTTCCAACTTAGCCCCTCCTCAAAAACAAAAGGGACAATGCCCATACCAACAAGATTAGAGCGATGAATCCTTTCAAAAGACTGCACAATCACTGCTTTGACACCAAGAAGATTGGTCCCCTTGGCAGCCCAATCGCGGGATGATCCATTACCATATTCAATACCTGCAAAAACAACGAGTGGAATACCTTCTTGTTTATACGCCATTGCTGCATCGTAAATGGTTTGTTCTACCGCTGACGGATAATGAACCGTATAACCTCCTTCTCGACCATTTTCCCCTAACATGAAATTACGAATGCGAATATTGGCAAAGGTCCCACGCACCATAACTTCATGATTCCCACGACGCGTTCCATACTGATTAAAATCAGCCACTTTAACACCATGATCCATTAAATATTTTCCGGCAGGAGAAGCTGCTTTAATAGAACCAGCAGGAGAAATATGATCCGTCGTGATTTTATCACCAAATAAACCTAAAATCCGTGCATCTTTAATATCTGGTAAGATATCAGGTGTTTTCTGCATATCATCGAAATAAGGTGGATTGCGTACATAGGTGGATTGCTCATCCCAAGAATAGGTAGAACCCGTAGGAATCTGAACTTTTTGCCAATTTTCATCTCCCTTAAAAACATCTGCGTACTTTTCGGCAAAAACCTTCCGCGTGACATTTTTTTCGATAAACTCCTGTATTTCTTGAGAAGTTGGCCAAATATCTCTCAAATAAATGGGGTGGCCATTTGAATCTTCACCTAGAGGCTCCTTGGTTAAATCTTTACACACCGTCCCGATGAGCGCATGTGCAACAACTAACGGTGGTGAAGCTAAATAATTCGCTTGCACATCAGGGGAAACACGCCCTTCAAAATTACGATTTCCTGAAAGAACCGCAGATGCAATTATACCATTGTCATTAATCGTTTTGGAAATAGCTGGATGCAAAGGACCAGAATTCCCAATACATGTTGTGCACCCAAATCCTACTAAGTTAAATCCTAATGCATCTAAATCTTTTTGCAGACCCGAATTTTGAAGGTAAGCTTCAACGACTTGTGAACCAGGTGCAAGAGAAGTTTTTACCCATGGTTTACTCTTAAGACCCTTTGCCACAGCATTTCGTGCCAAAAGACCCGCAGCAATAAGAACACTTGGATTCGATGTATTCGTACACGACGTAATCGCAGCGATCACCACATCACCGTGACCAAGCGTATATTCTTCACCCTCAACCTGATAACGCTTATCTTGTCCAGAAGTCTTCTTATAGTCTTCGACCAATGCCTTCTCAAAACCCTGCCCAACATTTTCCAATGCAATACGTCCTTCAGGACGTTTAGGACCAGCCATAGAAGGGACAACGGTTCCCATATCTAATTCAATTGTATCACTAAAAATGGGATGAGCCACCATTTCATCATGCCACATCCCTTGTGCTTTGGTGTAAGCCTCCACTAAGGCAATCCGACTTTCATCACGCCCTGTCATATTGAGATAACGCACTGTCTCCTTATCAATTGGGAAAAAACCACACGTTGCTCCATATTCAGGTGCCATATTTCCAATCGTTGCCCGATCAGCAAGCGTCATATGCTCCAAACCAGGACCAAAAAACTCAACAAATTTACCGACAACACCCTTCCGACGTAGCATTTGGGTCACCGTTAATACGAGATCGGTGGCTGTTACACCTTCCTTAAGTTTACCTGTTAGACGAAAACCAATCACTTCAGGTAACAACATAGAAACAGGTTGGCCTAACATTGCTGCTTCTGCTTCAATACCACCAACCCCCCAACCTAAAACCCCTAAACCATTTACCATAGTCGTATGCGAATCAGTTCCCACACAGGTGTCAGGATAAATCGTCTCACAGCCCTCTTCATTCTTCATCCATACACATTGTGCTAAATATTCTAAGTTAACCTGATGACAAATCCCTGTTCCTGGAGGAACAACGCGAAAATTTTGAAAGGCTTGTTGCCCCCATTTAAGGAAACGATAGCGTTCACCATTGCGTTCATATTCATGCTCAACGTTTTCCTTAAAAGCCATGGAATTGCCAAAAGCATCAACAATAACTGAGTGATCAATGATGAGATCAACGGGAATGAGAGGATTGATTTTTTCAGCGTTACCGCCAAGTTTAACCATAGCATCACGCATTGCAGAAAGATCAACAACTGCTGGAACACCTGTAAAATCCTGCATAAGAACACGTGCAGGACGGTAAGCAATTTCTGCCCCAGCGCTCCCTTTGTCGTTTAACCACTTAGCAACATTGAAGATATCCTCTTTTTTAACTGTGCGACCATCTTCGAATCGCAATAAATTTTCGAGAATAACTTTCATCGAAAACGGTAAACGAGAAACACCTTCAAGTCCGTTCTTCTCCGCTTCAATCAAGCTATAATAAGTATATTCTTTGCCACCAACATTTAATACTCTACGACAATTAAAGCTATCAATTTGAGTCATGACTGTCCACCCTCATACTATAACCACCCAATTTCCAGGAATGAACAACACAAACTACGAGTCAAGGTCGCAGCTTGAGCGCAGACGCAATTACCTCCGCCATCCATTTCCCCCTCCACCCTCTAGGCATAATGCGGAAATCAGCGCCAGAAACCATTTTACACCAGATATTGATGTAAGGTATCCCTTATAGAACTATTTCTAGAACTATTCTAGGTACAATTGCATAAAAAATGTGTTTTTTATTCTATAATGCAATAAAGAATATGAAAATAAAAATAAAATAGGCAATCACATGGTGTTATCAGGCAAAGATTTAGCCGCTTACAGAAACGAGGAAATTCTGTTTCAAGGTCTTTCTTTTTGTTTATTTTCACAGCAACTTATGACAATCACCGGTCCTAATGGTATCGGAAAGTCTACATTACTCCGAATCATTGTCGGTCTTCTTGAGGCTGCTGAAGGTCATATAATACTTAAAGACCATGATCAAATATACCCTGTTGCAACTGCTTGTCATTATCTTGGTCCTCAAAATGCTATGAAACCTCTCTTATCTGTCATTGATAATTTGCAATTTTGGGCAGATTTTTACGGTCAACATTTACGTTTTGCGCATGAAGCTCTTGCCGATATTGGTCTTTCTAACCTTGAACATTTACCCTTTAACGCTCTGTCAACTGGACAACAAAGACGCGTAGCTATTGCGCGCCTTTTGCTCTCCTATCGTCCTCTTTGGATTTTAGATGAACCAATATCTGGGCTTGATAACCATGCTCAAAAACTCCTTGCTCGTATTTTCCAGCGTCATCTCAATCAAGGTGGTATGATTATCGCTGCAACTCATAATTCCATAGGCATTCCAGAAAACCATAAAATCGCTCTGGAAAAATTTTTACCTCTCTAGGAGAGAATAAAATGAAAGCACTGTTCTGGCGTGATCTTAAACTATTATTAGCGCTACAAGCCACTTCACTAACAGGATTATTGTTTTTTATCGCTGTTGTTGTCATAACCCCCTTTGCCATTGGACCAGATCCCAAAACTCTTGCACAAATAGGACCAGGTATATTGTGGTTTGGAGCCCTTCTTGCAGGACTCCTCAATCTGAACAAACTTTTCCAAATCGATCGCGATGATGGTAATCTCGACCAATTTATCCTTTCAGGAAAAAGACAAAGTTTTACACTAATTGTCTTTACAAAATGTCTTGCCCATTGGGTAGGAACAATGCTTCCTCTTATTTTTGCCACACCTATTTTAGCCCTCATGCTCCATTTAGATGTAGTAATAACTTTTACAACAATACTTACCCTTTTATGCGGAACACCAGCTATTATTTTTATTGGTGCTATAGGCGCTGCACTCGCAACCTCATTGTTGCACAGTACTTTGCTTATTTTTATCATTATCTTGCCGTGGATCATTCCAATTATGATTTTTGGTGTTTCCGCTGCTACAGCCCCAATAAACCCAAATACCTCTTTTCTCACTTCTCTAGCTCTTCTCAGCGCTTTTTCACTTCTTTTGAGTCTCTTTAGCTCTTTTGTTGCTGCGATAACGCTTAAACTTTTATCAGAATAATAAAAGATGATTGCCGCATAGCAAAACTCTGCCTATTATGAATTTTATGAATAAACTATCTCGTACATATAAAATCAGGTTACTCCCTGCAAGTTTCACCCTTTTCATGAAAATAAGCAGAGTCGTCTTACCTTGGTTGGCCGGCATAACATTGTGTTTCCTTATCTTAGGGCTTATTCTAGTGATGCATTCCCCTGATGACTATCAACAAGGCATTACTGTTAAGATTATGTACCTTCATGTACCCTTTGCGTGGTTGTCTACATTCTGCTATGTAACGATGAGTGCAGCGGCTTTAGGAAATCTGATTTGGAAATATCATCTTGCTGATGTAGCACTTAAATGTGGAGCGCCTATTGGGGCAATTTTTACCGCCTTGGCTCTCATGACAGGAGCGCTTTGGGGGCGACCTACATGGGGAACATGGTGGGTCTGGGATGCACGATTAACATCAGTTTTAATTCTGCTTTTTATCTATCTCTCCATTATCCTGCTTGGGCGTGCTTTTGACAACCAAGTAAAAGCCGCTCGTGCTACTGCAATTCTTACACTTGTTGGATTTGTTAATATCCCTGTTATTAAATTTTCCGTTAATTGGTGGAATACATTGCATCAACCAGCATCATTGTTACGTGCTGGAGGATCAACAATCGACAATGCTATGTTATGGCCCCTTATAACAATGCTCTTTTGTTTCATCTTTATGTTTATTGCTCTTTATTTGATGGCTATGCGAAATGAAATCAATCGTCATTATATCCGAATACTTCAGATTAAAAAATCCCGTCGTGCACAACAACAGGACGCTTCATCATGCTCGACCTAAATGGCATCCACGGCGAACTTTTAGGAAATCTATCTCAGAAAATTGATTTTTTCCTGAGCACCCTTAAACACGAGCAAATTGTTGTTTTAAGCTATGTGCTTTCTGCAATATCCCTCTTATGTCTTATTGGATATATTCTTTGCAAAGCCCTCTACCAAAAAAAAATTCTCCAACAGCTAAACAAAAAAGAGCTGTCACAAAAAGAAAAGTATAATGAAAAACATCCCTCCAAAACTTAAAAAAAATATATCTTTGCCTGTTCTGCTTGTTTTTTTTGGACCATTTGTGCTTTTTCTTCTTCTCATGATGTTTTTTTTCAACTTTATGGATAAAAAACACCTTCAAGATTCTTCTCTTCTCCCAAACGCATTAGCTGAAAAACCTGCTCCCAATATTTATCTTCCTCTTCTTGATAAAGAAAGTTATCTCAATTCAAAACAGTTTAAAGGACGTGTCACATTGGTCAATTTTTGGGGTTCTTGGTGTTTGCCCTGTCGCGAAGAGCATCCTATTCTTATGCAAATTGCACAAGATAAACGTTTTGATCTGATTGGTATTAATTACAAAGACAATAAAACAAACGCCCTGCGCTTTTTAAACAGTTTTGGTAATCCTTTTAAATTTATTGGCTTTGATGATTCAGGATATACAGCCATTGATTGGGGAATATATGGACCTCCAGAAACCTTTCTCTTGAATAAAGAGAGCATCATTATTGCCAAACATGTTGGTCCCTTAACATGGCAAATTTATCAAAAAAAAATTCTACCAAAAATTGAACAAGCGATTATGACAGAAGAAAAATAATGCAGGTTTGTAAAAACATAACGTTTTATCATGCTATGTATGCTATTTTATTTATACGGACCATCATTCTTCTTAGAAAAATTTTACAAGAGCATTACCATTATTGATTCAAAAACATGTGTAAAGAAATATCTGTTTGGGAGCTTTATTTTTGATTATTTGGACAAAACAATATTGCTATAGAACCATCGTTAGCTCAGTGACAGCAACCAACTATTGTTTTCAAAATCATATAGTATTTTTTCTCCGCTTTTTTATCTGAAATACACATTGTTATGAGGGGACTTCACCACTATTCTCATCTTTATAAAATAATAAATCTGCTCTTTTGCAGCGTCATTGTTATATTTATTCCCATTACACTTATCTGTTCGTAATAGACTCCATAAAGTCTATATTGAATCTATACATTCTTATTCTCTCGATAATTTCCCTTATGATTATAACTAATAAGCTTTATTGAGTCTTAATAAGATAAATTCGAGTAAGAAAATATGACTACAATCAAAAAGTCTCATTTAACAGAGAAGATAAGTTATGAGTACATAATCAATTTATCAATGAAAATTATAAAAGAATTCATTGTAAGAAATAAACTTTTGAGATGTAAAAAGTACAAAAGAAGCTTTTTCGAGAGGAGAAAATATATTTTACAGAGAACTCTTTTTTAAGCACTCTATGACGTAATTACCGATCTCAACAGAACGATCACTCGTATACACTAAAAAAACTCTAAGACAAGAAATATTCTAGAAGTTCATATGAGCTTATGCGTAAACTTTTATGACGCAAATAAAATAGGCTTTTGTTGCAATCATCATTTTTTATGAAAAATATTTGATTATGTTTTTTCTTCTAAAAATTCTTGCGGTGTAAAACAATATGTTTTTGAGCAAAACTCACATGTGACTGAAATATATTTATTTTTAACCATTTTATTGCGTTCATCAATAGAAAAGCCTTCTAGGATTCCTTTAATTTTTTCGTGTGAACAAGAACATTGATCGACAAGAGAAAAAGGGTTAAAAACTCTAACACCTGGTTCATGGAAAAGACGGAACAAGAGCTGTTTACTACCGACTTGGGGATCTGTTAATTCTGAACTTTCAATCGTTGCCATGAGTATTTTAGATTCCTGCCATTGGTTATCCAATTGGGTATGAGTTTTCGTTTCTTCTCGCTTTTGATGAAGGGCTTCTATTTTATGATGAGACGATTCTTGGGGTAAAAGTTGGATCAAAATACCTCCAGCTCGCCAGCTTTTCTGCGGTTTTCCTTGTTGGTCACGATTAATTAATATAGCAACAGCCAGACGGATATCGGTAGGAATTTGTTCTGATTGATCAAAATAAATACGAGAAGCTTCTTGTAAATTTGATCCATCTAATGCAACTATCCCTTGATAGGGTTGCATATGGGGACCTTGATCAATGGTGAAGGCTAAAGTGCCTTTTCCTAAAAGTGTTTCTGAAGAGGTTTGACCATTGTCTATGGCTTGTTTCAGCTGTTCTTTATCAAAACGAGCGTATCCACGTAAACTGGAAGGAGGCGAAAAATCGCACACCAACATATTAACCGGTCCATCGGAATGGGTTTGTAGAATAAATTTTCCCGTAAGTTTTAGAGAAGTTCCAAGCAGAACCGTTAAAAGTAAAGCTTCTGCTAGAAGATAAGAAACCGGTTCAGGATATTGATGTCTGTTAAGAATAGAATTTAAAGTTTCCCCAAGTTGTACGGCACGTCCACGGATATCAAGTTCTTCAACTTGAAAGGGAATAACACTATCATCTTCATGCAAGAAGTTGTTGTTGAGAGAGGCTTCATCTTTAGCTTGTTCACTCATAGCTTTGCCTTTTTTATATAATTTGTTGTAGGGAGGCTATTGTGGAGAGAAAAACGCATCTTGTAAACACCAAGAAAGAATTGCTTTTTGAACATGAAGACGATTTTCAGCCTCATCGAAAACAACGGAGTGCGGTCCATCAATCACAGAATCAACAACTTCTTCACCGCGATGAGCAGGAAGACAATGCATAAAAAGAGCATCAGATTTTGCTAATTTCATGAGAGATTCATTGACTTGATAAGGCTGAAAAGTAGAACGACTGCGAGCACGAAATTCTTGTCCCATGGAGACCCATGTGTCGGTCATAATACAATCAGCATCTTGAGCTGCTTTTTGGGGATTATGGGTTAGTGTAAGATGCGCTCCTCGTTCACGTGCCCAATGGATAAATTTTTCCTGTGGCTCACTTCCCTTTGGAGTAGCAATACGCAAATGAAAATCAAAAAGAGCAGCAGCTTCAATTAAGGAATGGAGTACATTATTACCATCCCCCATCCACGCAAATATTTTACCAGAAATAGGCCCCCGATGCTCCTCATAGGTTAATATATCTGCTAGAATTTGGCAAGGATGTGTATCATCTGTAAGGGCATTAATGACAGGAATTTGTGCATATTGTGCCAATTCGAGCATACGTTGATGTTTTGTTGTTCGTAATATCACGATATCCACAAAACGAGATAAAACACGAGCCGTATCAGCTATAGTTTCACTGTGACCAAGCTGCATCTCTGAACCCGTGAGCATGATTGTATCTCCGCCAAGCTGGCGCATACTGATATCGAATGAAATACGGGTTCGTGTGGATGGTTTTTCAAAAATCATCGCAAGTGTTTTACCTATAAAAGGTTTTGAACCTTTTCCTGCTTTAAAAGATGCTTTAAGGATCTTCGCATAATCGATCAGTGCGCGTGCTATTGCTGGCGTTAAAATGGATAAGTCCGTGAAATGACGAAGAGCATTTGTCATGTGTGTGATATTTGTCTTTCTTTGTTTACTTGCGAAAGATAAGCTATTGCTTTTTCAATACGATGCAAACTTTCATCTATTTCTTCTTCTCTAATGATAAGAGGAGGCAATAAGCGCACAACGTTGTTGTTGGCAGCAACACTTAAGAGATGTTCATTTTCTAAAGCATTAACGACAAGATTTGAAGACACAACACACTGAATACCCAACATTAGCCCCATCCCCTGAACTGCATAGATAATATCAGGATAGATATTGAGAATATGCAAAAGTCTACTTTTTAGTTTATCCCCCATGCGCTGAACATGGTTGAGAAAACTTGGCTCTAACAAAATATCAAGAACACTATTTCCTACAGCCATTCCAAGAAGATTTCCTCCAAAGGTTGAACCATGTGTCCCAAGTGTCATGCTTTTTGCAACTTTATCCGTTGCAAGGCAAGCGCCTAATGGAAATCCCCCTCCTAATCCTTTTGCGAGGGTAAGAATATCAGGCGTGATATCACTCCATTCATAAGCAAAAAGCTTTCCTGTTCGTCCTATACCCGTTTGGACTTCATCTAAAATCAATAACAGACCATTATCATCGCATATTTTGCGCAAAAATCTTAAATATTCATGAGGGACCGTTCGTATTCCTCCTTCTCCTTGAATAGGTTCAATAAGAATAGCGGCGGTATTTTTATTAATAGCGTTACGCAAAGCGACTTCATCACAAAAAGGTACTTGAATAAATCCACCAGCTTTAGGTCCAAAGCCTTCAAGATATTTTTCATGCCCAGTCGCAGCAAGTGCAGCAAGTGTACGTCCATGAAATGCCCCTTCAAAAGTAATTATTTCAATGCGTTCTGAATGACCAGCAGCATAGTAATAATGGCGTGCCGTTTTGAATGCGCACTCCAATGCTTCAGTACCTGAATTGCAGAAAAAAACCTTATCCGCAAAACTATTTGCACAAAGCCGCGTGGCAAAAGATGCCTGTTCAGGAGATTGAAAAATATTAGAAATATGCCAAAGTTTTTCAGCTTGTATTTTGAGCGTATCAACCAATTTTGGATGTGAATACCCTAATGCGTTAACAGCAATACCAGATGTGAAATCAAGATAATGTTCTCCTTTATCGGAAATAAGCCATACACCATGCCCTTGTTCAAAATGCAAATTTCGTCTTGCGAAGCATTCATAAAGTGGTTGTATAGAGACGGCATCCATCATAATTCCCTTTATATTTTAGTCTTTTCAATATATATATATACAAAGCAACACTACAAATAAAACAGCATGGTATATTTCATTACGGTGCTTTCAACATTTCATTACGATTAGTGATTACACCTATAGAATAGATCATTACACCAATTGAAAAAAAGTCAATGAAGGTTCTACAAATAAGCATTTTGGGAAAAAGCCTTAAACAAAAGTGAAAGTTTAACCTATGATTGATTTGCAAGTTGGGGAAAACATTCTAAATAAACTCTTTAAGAGGTAAAGACTCTTGTCATAGAGTGAGTGCATATTGTAATTTACAATATAATAAGCAAGATGATGTGTTTTGATTTGTAAATCCACAGGTTGGATGATTTTTTTATGCTCACGTAGAGTGTAAAGTTCTTTCATTCAGCGTAATGAAAACATTATTTAAACATTTGAAGATGCAACGGGGAAGAGCATCTTAGTGACGTAATCGGAATGGAGTGCTGGTATGGGTTGGACATGTGAACGCGTTGAGCTTCTTAAAAAGCTTTGGAGTGAAGGGTTAAGTGCAAGTCAAATTGCTGCTCAATTGGGTGGGGTCAGCAGAAATGCAGTCATCGGCAAAGTACATCGATTAAAGTTACCAGGACGTGGTAAGACAGCACAAGGAAGCACCACGCGTGCGCAAAAAACTCCCGTGGGAAGTAGCAGCCCATCATCTCCACGTGTGCGTCGCAACACATCCACGGTATCGCCAATAAACACATCATCTGTAAGTATTGAAGAAACCGCTTTAAAGACAGAATTTGTAGTGGAAGATGTAAAAGAAGTTGATATGTCCACAAAATCCAATGTAGTTGTGCCTATATCACGTCAACTTAATCTTCTACAATTGAGTGAAAATACATGTAGATGGCCGGTTGGCGATCCATTATCAGCAGATTTTCATTTTTGTGGTGCAGATTCTGATGAAAATAGCCCCTATTGTGCCTTTCATGCTAAGCTAGCATTTCAACCAATATCTGAAAGACGTCGGATAAGAGTGTAATATCCTCAATTGA
Organism: Bartonella sp. AP19HLJMH; assembly: GCF_042196245.1. Classification (NCBI taxonomy): domain Bacteria; kingdom Pseudomonadati; phylum Pseudomonadota; class Alphaproteobacteria; order Hyphomicrobiales; family Bartonellaceae; genus Bartonella; species Bartonella sp. AP19HLJMH. The sequence goes on along the minus strand of NZ_JBHIPX010000002.1, from coordinate 190,410 downwards.
ATCTCGTATTCTACGCCTTCTGCGCTTCGCTATTAAATTTTAATTATCGAATTATTATGAGAAAGAAATTTAATGGAGCTTTTAATGAATGAAAAAATTTCTTCATGAAACTATTCAACGAAACTGTATCTTTTGGTGCTATTGCGCAGCTGTGTGTTGTAAAGTTATATTCCTGTTTATTTTCACAATTTTCTTTAATTTAGTTGTACTGCTTTTAACACTATCCATAGCGACATCTTTTGAATAAGCTAGTTTCTCAATTTCTCATGTTTTTATGCTTCGTGTATTTAATAGAGTAATGCTGTGGTTTATAAAAATAATTTATCGCTTTGCAACCTGAATGAGATCCATTTATATCTCTCTCATTTTAAGTCCTCTTATATTGAAACAATCAAAATCTTTTGTTTGGGCGTCACGAGCGAGATGAGAACTGTGGAGAGTTAAAAACACTTAAAGAAAAGCATGCCTCTTATAAATGCTTTCAAGTGCCAAGGACTTAAAGGGTTGTTGCAACATTGAGAGATGGCAAAGTGTATGATGATGCCAGATTGCCCTTTTATTAAGTATAAAGATAGGGGGTGCTTCATGGATTTATCATTATACTCTTCACGGATGCCGTCGCAAAATAGGCTTGGGAGCGTTGAGAAATGTTTCTTTAAAACAAGCCTGTGAATATATGCAATTCAATATCATTCTGTTTTGCGTGAGGGATGTGCCCCGTTAAAGAATGCGATAAACAAAAGCGTGAAGCAATACGTAGAATGTAAAATAATATCTTTATAATTTTTTATAAAAAATTATAAAGAAGGGAGTATTGTATTCAAGGCTCTTACGAAATATACAAAAACAATAAATTATAAGTATAAATAAATATAAAATCTAGAGCGACCACAATAACATCACTTTCCTTCTCCCGACACAAAACGGCGCAACCAAACATAAAGCGCACCTTCTCCGCCATGCTGACGCGCTGCTTGCTCAAACGCGTGGACATAATATCGAAAAGCTGGTGTTGATAACCAATACGGAACAAATCTATACAAAGCTCCATCGCTCCCAACGGATCGTCCTTTTCCTGTAATCACAAGGACATAACGCAATCCTCTCTGCTGAGAGGACTGTAGAAATTTTTTTAAGAAAAAATAAGCTTCTTCCTGCATATAACCATGGAGATCAAGACGCGCCTCAAGAGGACAACGACCTTGGGAAATTTTACGATATGCAACATGATCAAAGAAATGAATCTTTTGTGCTTGTGTAACTGACCTCTTTTCTCTTTTAATAATTGTCGAGGGTTGTTGATTTTCCTGAGACAATGAGGAGTTTTGAGTTACAGGCTGTTTTTTATCATTAATATTTGCAATAGTTTCTGAAGCAGAAGAGAGCATCTTACCGTGAAGCGGTGTTATCGTACGACAAACCATCTCCCATAAAAGACGATCTTGTGAAGCCAATAAATCTCTTTTTTGTCTCCATTTACTTGAGGACATTTTAATTTCTCATAAATCATTGAATGCTTATGGAAGAAAAACAAAAAGTATTTTAATTTTCATTTTCTGTAGCAAAAAGCTTCCAGTTGGGATCTGACGATAAACTATTGCGAACAAAAGTCCAAATATCCCTGATTTCTACAATAGCATCAGGATCACCGTCTATACGCTCGCCCTGTTCATTATAAGTAACAGAAATCATCTCACTGACAATACGTATCGTTAAAAGTTCATCTTTTTCTTGTATTGCCGCCGCAACAAATTCAGCCTTATTAATTCCAACAAAAGTGAATTCTATTCTTTCTTTATTTTTTTCTCGTTGCTCAATAGCCATACAAAAGCTCTCAAAAACATCCTGACAAAGCAAGCTTTTAAGTTGATTGCGATCACCTTTGGCAAAAGCTGTTACAATCATTTCATACGCAATTTGTGCACCTTTTATAAAAAGTTGAGGAGAAAAATGAGGATCAATTCTATGAAATTCCCGCAAATTTTTATTCAAAACACTCCCCTCCGGTGAAATTTTATCAATTTCACTAAAGTCGTCTTTTTGTGAATTTTTCTGATGAGGGAACGAAACAATATTATCAGCCGTTTCTGCTTCAACTTGTTTTTTAGAACGTCGTGAATAAGGATCAAAGGGTGGCTTTTCAAACCCAATTCGTTTCCCTAATACATTACGGAGTTGCACAAAAATAACAACCATAACAACAAGAGCTATGACAAGTATAACGTCAAATTCCATAGGCGCTGTCAATCTCCAAAGCTTAAGTCTCTAATAAACATTGCAGTCAATACCATTTATCAATAAATATGTAAAATAAGGAATCTTATCATTCAAATATTTTTATAGATTTTGTATTTAAACGGAGTTCTCTTAAGAATTTCTCCCCCTACTCATCTAGAAGGAAACTTTCATGTGATAAAACTTTATTCTATAAATCCTCGTTTTTTTGTTGTTATCTTTCTTTGCATTCTTTTAATCGAGATTGCTGGTTTTATCTTTGTTGGTCAAGAAATTGGTATTTTGGCAACCTTGAGTTTGGTTATTCTCACAACCATAGTTGGGGTTGTTTTATTGCGAATTCAAGGGATTAGCCTTTTAAAAAATATACAAAATGAACTTATCCAAGGACGCACATTAGAGAATAATATTATTAATGATGCTTTCATCATGTTTAGTGCAATTTTACTTATTCTTCCCGGCTTTGTCACTGATCTCTTGGGAATATTACTTCTTATTAAACCAATTCGCTCTGTTGCTTGGCATTTCTTTGCATCATTAAAAAACAAAATGAATCCCAATACTAAAAGAAAAAATAACTCTGAAAAAATAATTGATCTTAAAGCAGAAGATTACACAATTCATGATACGACAGAATCTCCATGGCGCAAAAATGATGATAACCATTGAAATGCCTAAAAAATCTGTAACAAACTAAAAAAATATTCAAGATAAAGAGCGCATTTCTTGCAACCTTTTGCAAGGCGTGATAACCAATCTGGTCTTTAGATCTAAAATAAATATACATATTATAATGGAAGAGGTTTGTCGTATGGCCGAAGATGAAATGAATAACAGTGGTGGAGAGCCGGTTTTTGCTGTATTAACTCAATATTTAAAAGATTTATCATTCGAAAACCCTGGTGCTCCTCGTTCATTACGTACACGTGAAAAATCACCACAAATTGATATCAATATTAACGTCAATGCTAACCCAATTGGTGATGACAATTATGATGTCGTTTTGTCTCTCTCCGTCAAAGCCAATGATGAAACTGAAACCTTATTTCATGTAGAACTTATTTACGGTGGTGTTTTTCACCTTAAAAACATTCCACAAGAACATGTTATGCCACTGGTCTTTATTGAATGTCCCCGTCTTTTATTTCCATTTGCTCGCCAAATTATATCTGATGCTACTCAAAGTGGTGGTTTTCCACCTTTGTGGATTGATCCTATTGATTTTGCAGCACTCTTCCAAAAGCGTCTTTCTGAAGAGCAAAAAGACAATCAAATACAGCCCTCTTAAAAAATTTATTTTTTTTGCTATCAAAAAGCCCCTTGATATATTATTGGTATATTAGGGGCTTTTTTCCTTTAGACGACTTTTGCGGCATGATAAGCCGCAAGCATTGCAATATTGACAACATCTGTATCGCTCCCACTAAACGGTACAATTTGGACAGATTTTTCCAATCCAATTAAAATAGGACCAATGATAGTTGCTTCACCGAGTTCTTGTAACATTTTGCTTGCAATGGAAGATGCGTGATATCCAGGCATAACCAAAATGTTAGCAGGCTCCGTTAATCCCATAAATGGATATTGCTGCATCAATTTGGAATTGAGTGCCACATCAGCACTCATTTCTCCATCAAACTCAAAATCAACTTTGCGTTCATGCAAAATATTAATCGCATCCTGAATTTGCTGCGTCGTCTTCCCTTTCATATAACCAAATGTAGAAAATGCTAAAAATGCTACCCGTGGTTGATATCCAAATCCTCGCACAAATGAAGCTGCTTGTTCAGCTATATCTGCAAGTTCTTCAGCATTAGGATTTTCATAAACGGCTGTATCCGTAATAAACACAATTCGTCCACGGCAAATAGCCATTGAAATACCAATCAATCGTTCTTTTGGTTTTTCATCAATTGCACGACGTATATCGATCAACGCTGTTTCATAATTGCGTGTCACCCCTGTAACCATTGCATCAGCATCTCCTAGTGCCACCATACACGCAGCAAAATAATTGCGATCATTATTGATACGACGATGACAATCACGCAACAGCCAACCTTGACGCTGCATTTTTTTATAAAGATAATTCGCATAAGCATCTGTACGGCAAGAAAGCTTAGCATTCATAATAGAAATACCTTCACGCTCCAGATCAATTCCAGCGATAACAGCCGCTTCTCTTACTTGCTCTTCACGACCAACCAAAATTGCTTGTCCTAATTTTTGATGAACATAGGAAACGGCTGCCCGCATAACTTGCTCTTCTTCACCTTCTGCAAAGACAATTTGTTTTGGCGCTTGACGAACATGGTTATAAACCCCACGCATCATCGAGGAAGTAGGATCACGTCTCGCATTCAAATCGCGCTCATAGGACTCTAAATCATTTATGTTCTTTTGCGCAACACCGCTTTCCATTGCTGCTTTTGCTACCGCTATTGAAACAACCGTAAATAAACGCGGATCAAAAGGAACAGGGATGATATAGTTAGGACCAAACTTTAATCGCTTTCCATGATAAGCTTCTGCAACGCTGTCAGGCACTTCTTCATGCGCTAAATTAGCAAGAGCCTTTGCCGCAGCAATCTTCATGTCTTCATTAATAACTCTTGCACGCACATCAAGCGCACCACGAAATATATAAGGAAAACAAAGAACATTATTAATCTGATTTGGATAATCGGAACGTCCTGTTGCTACAATGGCATCATGACGCACTTGCATAACCTCTTCCGGCGTAATTTCTGGATCGGGATTAGCCATAGCAAAAATGATCGGCTGGGGTGCCATGGATCTTACCATTTCAGGAGTAAGAGCACCTTTAGCAGAAACCCCAAAAAATATATCTGCACCTTCCATTGCTTCCATAAGCGTACGTTTATCTGTTTGAATAGCATGCGCAGATTTCCACTGATTCATTCCCTCTTTGCGGCCTTCATAGACCACACCCTTTGTGTCACATAATATGATATTTTCGGAACGAAAGCCCATCGCTTTAATCAATTCAATACAAGCAATCCCTGCAGAACCAGCACCATTACAAACTAACCGCGTATTTTGCATATCACGCCCTGTTAAAGTCAAAGCATTGAGAACACCCGCAGCAACAATAATCGCTGTACCGTGTTGATCATCGTGAAAAACAGGTATATTCATCACCTCGCGTAGGCGGCTTTCAATCATAAAGCATTCTGGCGCCTTAATGTCTTCAAGATTAATTCCACCAAAAGAAGGTTCTAAATGGCGCACCAAATTGATAAAACTTTCTGTATCGTTTATATCAATTTCTAAATCAATGGAATCAATATCCGCAAAACGCTTAAACAGCACTGCTTTGCCTTCCATGACCGGCTTAGAGGCAAGTGCACCTAAATTGCCTAACCCTAAAATAGCGGTTCCATTTGAAATAACAGCAACAAGATTACCTTTTGCTGTATAATCATAAGCTAGCGCTGGATTTTGAGCAATTGCCTTAACTGGAACTGCAACACCTGGTGAATAAGCAAGTGCTAAATCATGCTGTGTTGCCATAGACTTTGTTGCAACAATCTCAAGCTTTCCTGGTCGACCACGACTATGAAAATCTAGAGCTTCTCTTTCGCTCGCACTGTAAACAGTTTGAGACATTTTCTGATCTTGCTCGCTCTTTTTCATCTCACTTTATTTTCTCCAAAAACAGTGTAAATTTTGCTTGATAATGCGTATAGTCATTAAATTTGATTCATATATTAGAAATCGCTATTCTTGCCTTAGCAAATCTGATGATGCGTTGCAATTTAGAGATAAATAGATATTGAAGTAAACAAAAAAGAGTAAAAACTTCACTTAAAGGAAACAGGCCTCGTACAAATGGATAAAAAAAACAATCATAAAAATAATTTAATTCCACAGCCTGCCTCCCCATCTGCTTCCTCTCAAGAACGTCTTACACCTATGATGGAGCAGTACATAGAAATCAAAGCCGTCCATCATGATTCCCTTCTCTTTTACCGAATGGGGGATTTTTATGAATTATTTTTTAATGATGCGATTGAAGCTGCTCAGGCTTTAGGAATCACACTCACAGCACGCGGAAAACATTTAGGACAAGATATTCCTATGTGTGGTGTTCCCGTTCATGCTGCAGATGATTATTTACAAAAACTGATTGCTTGTGGTTACCGAGTTGCTGTTTGTGAACAAATAGAAGATCCTGCTGAAGCAAAAAAACGTGGCTCAAAATCTGTTGTTCGGCGTGATGTTGTTCGTCTTGTAACACCTGGAACAATAACAGAAGAAAAACTCCTTGATCCAACACGCGCAAATTATTTGATGACACTTTCCCGTATAAAAACTAGCGATGGAGAGGAATTTGCTCTTTCTTGGATTGATATCTCAACAGGCATATTTCGTGTAACAGAGAGCCGCCAAGAAAAACTTTTAGCAGATATTATGCGTGTGGATCCACAAGAAATTATTGTTTCTGATTCATTTTTTCATGATAAATCTCACAAGTCACTTTTTAGTGTTCTTGATCGTATCGTTTCACCTCAACCTGCTTGTCTCTTTGATGCACTCACCGCTGAACGCGATATTTGCAATTATTTTAAACTCTCAACTCTTGAAGGCGTTGCCGATTATTCACGCTGTGAACTCTCTGCAATTGTAGCTGCTATTCGTTATATCGAAAAAACACAAATCACGCATCGCCCTCCCCTCATGCAGCCTGAACGCCAAAATGAAAGTGCAACTCTTTTTATTGATGCCGCAACCAGACTAAGCCTTGAACTTATTCGAACGACATCAGGTCAACGGGATGGAAGTTTATTAAAAGCTATTGATCGCACTGTAACAGGAGGAGGATCACGCCTTCTTATTGACCGCCTTATTGCTCCCCTCACCACTCCTTCAGCTATTGATACGCGTTTGGATTCTATCGATTTTTTTCTACGTAATCCTTCTCTTGCAGAAGCGATAAAGCTTATTTTAAAGGGGGGACCAGATATGCCCCGCGCCGTTTCACGTTTGGCTCTTGGACGAGGAGGTCCCCGTGATATGGCGACAATCCAGCGTGGCTTTGAAATCATTCGTGAATTGCATCAACTTCTTGATAATGAGCTTCTGCCTCAAGAAATAAGTGATGTACAACAGGTGTTCTCAAAATTACCCACAGCGTTATACTTTCATTTAGAACAGGCATTAGCTGATGATCTCCCACTTCTTAAACGTGATGGTGGTTTTATTCGTTCTAATTATCATAAAGAGCTCGATGAAATGCGTGCTTTACGTGATGAATCTCGCCGTGTCATTGCTGAACTTCAAGCGCAATATGCCCAAGAAACAGATATTAAGACGCTTAAAATAAAGCATAATAATATTCTAGGTTATTTCATTGAAGTAACCAGCACACAAGCATCTGCTCTTACAAATAATCCAGAAGCTAAAGCACGTTTTATTCATCGGCAAACAATGGCAAACGCCATGCGTTTTACGACAACAGAGCTTGCTGACCTTGAAAGCCGTATTGCCCATGCTGCCAATCACGCATTGACACTTGAACTAGAGATTTTTGATATTCTCGTTCAGGAAATTACCGAACAAGTTGATTTTATTCGTAAAGCCTCTGAAGCACTTGCTATTTTAGATGTCTCTGTCGCTTTAGCATATCTTGCTGAAGAACAAGGATATTGCCGCCCTAAAATTGATCTTTCACTTACCTTTCGCATTACAGCAGGACGCCATCCTGTCGTCGAGCAAGCACTCCGCAAACAAGCCGCAGAACCCTTTATTGCCAATAATTGTGATCTCTCTGTGCAAGAAAATCAGCAATATGCAGCAATCTGGCTGTTGACAGGGCCTAATATGGGAGGAAAATCAACTTTTTTGCGGCAAAATGCTCTTATTGCTATTATGGCGCAAATGGGGTCCTTCGTTCCAGCAACTTCAGCACATATTGGTGTCGTTGATCGCCTATTTAGTCGCGTTGGGGCTTCCGATGATCTTGCACGAGGGCGCTCAACCTTTATGATGGAAATGGTTGAAACAGCAACGATTCTCAATCATGCTAGCCACCATTCCCTTGTTATTCTTGATGAAATAGGACGTGGAACATCAACCTTTGATGGACTTTCTATTGCTTGGGCTGCTGTTGAATATCTCCATGAAGTTAACCATTGTCGTGCTATTCTTGCTACCCATTTTCATGAAATGACTGCACTTACCGAAAAACTTGACAGACTGCATAATGTAACCATGAAAGTCAAAAATTGGGATGGTGATGTAGTTTTTCTTCATGAGGTCACACCAGGAGCCGCTGACCGTTCCTATGGTGTACAAGTCGCAAAGCTTGCTGGACTTCCCCCAGCCGTTATTACACGAGCAACAGATGTACTCCATCAATTAGAACAAGGCGAAATGGCTGGAAAAGGACATAAACTCATTGATGATTTACCACTCTTTTCTCTTAAAGCAACATCTCCCGTCAATGAAGCAAAAAACAAACATTGTATACTTCACGAAGCTTTAAAAAATATTCATCCCGATGAACTCTCTCCTAAACAAGCTTTAGAAGCAATTTACCACCTCAAACAGCTTGAAAAGAGTAACCCTTTATAGAAAACAGATGTTATTTTTTATTAAAAAACCTTCTTAATAGGAGATAACGTAACCATTTTTGATATACCACAGCATAAACAGTTATTTATCGTATTCCCATCGCTTTTCTACATAATATATTTTGATAAGTGTAATTGCCTATAGGCAAAACCCTATGCATTATATTTCATATTCCCTTAGATTAATATTGGCTCTTATACAAAAAATTGGTCAAGATCGACTATTTTTACAAGATAGTCGTTTTTTGTAAAGATTGTCATGAAATCTCCTCCACGTTGCAAATACGCCATATTTAATGAATTATGCTTTTTCACGATCAATATTATTGTTATCATAGCAATATTTTTAGTTTAAAACTGTCAGTGTTGGAATACCATCCCATTTTGCATAATAAATTCATGGATAATGGGTCTCGTATTTTCTTCACATTTTAAGTTATAAAGAGCTCTTTTACTGTTTTCATATGAAACATATAATCAGATATATCACAGCTGTACTTTATTTTCATAAACATCCTTCAACTCCTTCCCACACCTTAATGGATAAGGATTTTCATTCGAATAAAGTCTGCAAATAGTCCAGCTTCTAACGGATTTTCCTTGACTTCCTAATCATGCGCTTCTCTTAAACTCAAAGCTTTACAAACAAGTCTAAGAATATTCACCACACACTAAAAACACACTTAATATTTAAGGAAGATGCCGTATATCACAGCTCTAAATGACAGTGTTTTTACGGTACAACAAGATAATGCCACCAGTACAATAAATATCTTTCATAAATTATGAGTAATAAGAAATCATAATCTCATATAAGATTGGAATATGATATGAAAAGTAATTATACTGTATCTGTCTTACATAGCTGCTAAAATAAGCAATCTACCGCAGTTTTTAGTTGTATTGATAGCTTTTTAATCATACTCATCATGACTCGAAATATTCTGATAAAAGTTCATAAACTCATAAAATAATTAGCTTAGAATATCGTGCAAAAGATGCAAAAAATCAGAGCACTATCTCTATTCAACTCATCAAATATTACGTACTGCACCCTTTGCAGCAGATGTGGTCATCGCTGCATAGGCTTTGAGAGCCTTTGAAACTTTACGCTGACGCTTCTCAATCGGTTGCCAAGCGCCTTTTCCTTTTGCTTCCATCTTAGAACGGCGCTGCTTCATCTCAACGTCATCCACCAACATATGAATTCTACGATTTGGAATATCAATTTCTATGATATCCCCCTCTTCCACCAACGCAATTTCTCCTCCTTCAGCAGCTTCTGGTGAAATATGTCCTATTGAGAGCCCTGAACTTCCCCCTGAAAAACGTCCATCTGTAACAAGTGCACAAACCTTGCCTAATCCTTTAGATTTGAGATAACTCGTTGGATAAAGCATTTCTTGCATTCCAGGTCCACCACGTGGGCCTTCATAACGGATTAAAACAATTTCACCTGTTTTAATCTTATCAGTTAATATAGCTGAAACAGCTGAATCTTGGCTTTCAAAAATTCTTGCCGGACCTTTAAAAGTTAAAATTGATTGATCAACGCCTGCTGTTTTTACAATGCAGCCATCTTTTGCAAGATTCCCATAAAGAACTGCCAATCCTCCATCTTGTGAATATGCGTGTTCCCTATCGCGAATCACACCTTTTTCACGATCAAGGTCAAGGGTCTCATAGCGACAAGATTGACTAAAAGCTGTCTGTGTTGGAATACCACCTGGAGCGGCACGATAAAATGCATGAACTGTTGGCTCATTAGTTTGCTTTACATCCCAGCGGTAAAGAGCTTCTTTCATTGTTTTTGCGTGAACCGTATAAGTTGATGTATCAATGAGTCCTGCCGCATCCAGTTCACCTAAAAGCCCCATAATACCACCAGCGCGATGAACATCTTCCATATGTACATTTGCAACAGCAGGAGCAACCTTACATAAAACAGGAACACAACGTGAAAGATGATCAATATCCGTCATGGTAAAATCCACCTCACCTTCTTGCGCTGCAGCTAAAAGATGCAGTACTGTATTGGTTGATCCCCCCATGGCAATATCAACGGTCATTGCATTTTCAAAAGCCTTGCGTGAAGCAATAGAGCGCGGCAAAACTGTTTCATCATCTTCTTCATAATAACGTTTAACCAATGCAACAATCTGTTTTCCAGCTTCTTCAAAAAGCATTCGTCGATCTGCATGTGTTGCTAACATTGATCCATTTCCGGGAAGAGAAAGCCCCAATGCTTCCGTTAAGCAATTCATAGAATTGGCCGTAAACATTCCTGAACAAGAACCACATGTAGGACAAGCAGCACGCTCCATTTCAGCAACTTCTTCTTCTGAATTTTGTTCTGAAGCTGCTGCAACCATGGCATCGACCAAATCAACCGTTAGATCTTGATCCTTCCATTTAATCTTACCTGCTTCCATAGGACCGCCTGAAACAAAGATTGTCGGAATATTCAACCGTAAAGCAGCCATTAACATACCAGGTGTAATTTTGTCACAATTAGAAATACAAACAAGTGCATCTGCACAGTGTGCATTAACCATATACTCTACAGAATCAGCAATGATTTCACGTGAGGGCAACGAATAGAGCATTCCATCGTGCCCCATCGCAATTCCATCATCTACAGCAATGGTATTAAATTCTTTCGCAACACCACCGGCAACTGCTATCTGTTGTGCGACTAATTGCCCAAGATCTTTTAAATGGACATGCCCTGGTACAAATTGTGTAAAAGAATTCGCAATCGCAATAATGGGTTTACCAAAATCAGTATCTTTCATCCCTGTTGCACGCCAAAGTCCGCGGGCTCCTGCCATATTACGCCCGTGGGTTGATATTCTTGAACGGTAAGAAGGCATTATTTTTTTCCCCTCAAATAATTCCATTTTGCTTGTTGTGCTGTAACTTCATTATAAAAACAAGAGCTTTAATATTCAAAAGAGAAAAATACCTTGTACTGCGGCATTTGAAGCACAAAATTAAAAGCTCTGCATAAACTTTTTCATAAAGCCTTTGTTTTTTATTACCTGTTAATCAACATCTAATCCCTGTGCAAGTCCACGTTTGAGACAAATATCAAAACGCTTCAGTATGACACGAACTGTTCCAGATTTTTGTATGCCAGATTTGGTTAGCATATTGCATCTATCTGTTTGCGTAATTTCTGGAATTGGAAAGAATATAAAGAAATCGTGATAAAAATCTATCATCTCCTTATAATTCAGCTTTACACCTTTCAAACGCATTCATAAAAAATATCTTTTAAATAATGATGACGCATTATCTCATGCTTTTGTTTTTACACTCTTCAATAGAGCTACTCCCCTAAGGAAGAACAAAACACACCAAACAAAATACACTTGTATAGCCTTTATACTCATTTTAAAGAGACATCTTTCAATGCACTCGAGCCCATTTCACGATAGCGCCTATGAATGGTATAACAGCCCCCGTGAATAATATAAATCTATAAGGGACATCTTCACACTTATGAAGAAGAAAACTGACACCATCATACATTTTTTTATCCCCATATCGTGAACGTCCTTGGTAATTGAGACAATTAAAAAGAGATATTTTTATTCCTTTCTTCAAGTGTTTTTATCCACATGGCTCTCCCTGCTTATGACATCAAGCAAGTGACTTTAATTGTTTCAATATAAGAAGATCTCAAATGAGAGAACCTTATGATATTCGGGACTCTCATTCCAGTTGTAAAAAATTAATTATGAATATAAATCAATACTTAATCTAATTATAACTCACATTACACCCTTTACGAAAAAACAGATAGAATTTATAAAGAGTACAGCTTTTTCTCGTAAGGTAATCTAGTGCAGAGTTACAATTTGTAGTTCATGCTCATTGGCTCCAGCAAGGGCGATAGAACGCTCATCGGATAAAATGATAGGATAACCTGTTTCACCAAAGAGAGCCCATATCGTAATGCCTGGGGTCATTGGTGGAAGATCTGGAAAGTTTTTAGCCAGATCATCTGTACAAACTTTTTTTAAATAGGCAATCTGTCCCGCATCAGAGTAGGATGTGTTCTGAAACGACAAGTTTTGTTTGTGTTCTCCCATTTCACTGTTCCTTTACGCCTTAACTTTTATGACTCACCACTACTGACTTTAATTGGAATCTGTTTTATTTCTTTTTTTAATTTTGGTTGATACAGATTAATTGATAAAAGACCATTTTTCAACTCTGCATTTGTAACATGCATCCCTTCCGCGAGAACAAAGATTCGCTGGAATTGTCGCGCAGCTATACCGCGATATAAATATTGATGATTTTGGTTGTCTGTTTGTTTACCATGAATAACCAATTGATTATCATCGAGTAAAATATTAAGATGGTTAATCTTAAATCCAGCAACAGCCAAAGTTATCCGGATATGATTTGCATCATCACTTTTATGCAAACGTTCAATATTATAGGCTGGGTAAGCCTCATCAGCTTTACCGATACGTTGCAATATTTTTTCTACGGTTTCAAACCCTAAAAGAAAAGGATTGGAGAAAGGCGTCACATGTGTCATTCATGAGTATCCTCTTTAAAACGGCTTTACTTGACCAAACTCTATAAAAGTGTTCGCTGCACTCCTCTCATATGGCGAGCGTGAATGATAACTTCAAGAGAGAAGATTTAAGAGAGTTCAATGCCTCAAAGTAACATAAAATTATCAAAGGTGCGAAATTTATCTAGTATATTGTATAATAAAGATGAAATTGCGGAAATATTTCGCCGTTTTTCTGTGCAACGCCCAACACCTAAGAGTGATCTTAACTATATAAATACTTTTACACTTTTAGTTGCCGTTGTGCTTTCGGCTCAAGCGACAGATGTAAGCGTTAATAAAGCGACAAAAGAATTATTTTTCCTTGCTGATCAACCGGAAAAAATGGTTGCATTAGGGGAAGAAGAAATAGCAAATCATATCCGTTCACTTGGCCTTTGGCGTGCAAAAGCACGTAATGTTTATGCGCTTTGCAACTGTTTAATTAATCAATATGGTGGTCAAGTACCCGATACGCGTGAAGCACTCATGGCCCTTCCTGGAGTTGGGCGCAAAACGGCTAATGTGGTCTTGAATGTTGCTTTTGGTCAGCCTACATTGGCAGTAGATACACATATTTTTCGCTTAAGCAACCGTCTTGGTTTGGCGCCTGGAAAAACACCAGAAATTGTTGAGAAAAAATTATTAAAGATTATACCGGTTCATTATATTCGCCATGCGCATCATTGGCTGATTTTACATGGTCGCTATATTTGTCAAGCCCGTAAACCACAATGTACGCAATGCATTATTGCCGATTTATGTAAAGCAGCCATCAAAACAAATGCAATTCCAGCACCTTTGGTTGAGCTTCAAGACAATGGAGCGCCGATTTTTTTGTAATACGGTCTTGCTATTTTGTGTATACTAGCTTATGAAAACGTCTTTAAGAGCCGCCCGGCAGGGCATGCCGTGGCTGTTTAAATGCTTGTTCAAGCGTTGGTCCGCTTGAGTGAATAAAATGTTTGATTGAATAAATTAATGTACGGAGTAGCAAAATGCCCAAGATGAAGACCAAATCATCCGCTAAAAAGCGGTTTAAAATCACTGCGTCAGGCAAAATTAAAGTAGCAGCTGCCGGTAAGCGCCACGGCATGATTAAGCGTTCGAATAAATTTATTCGCGATGCACGTGGAACAATGGTTTTGTGTGAACAAGATGCTAAAAAAGTCATTCAGCATTATTTGCCGAATGGTATTTAAACCTTACGCTTTTGATTTTGAGGAGATTATAATATGGCTCGTGTGAAAAGAGGTGTGACAGCACACGCTAAGCACAAAAAAGTTCTTAAACAGGCTGAAGGTTTTTACGGTCGTCGTAAAAATACCATTCGTGCAGCTAAAGCAGCGGTTGATCGTTCAAAGCAATACGCTTATCGTGACCGCAAAAATAGGAAACGTACTTTCCGTGCTTTGTGGATTCAGAGAATTAATGCGGCTGTTCGCGCAGAAGGTTTAACTTATGGACGTTTTATTGATGGCTTATCAAAAGCCGGTATTGAGGTTGATCGTAAGGTTCTTTCAGATATAGCAATCCATGAGGCAGAAGCATTTTCTGCTTTAGTTGCTTCGGCAAAAAAAGCTTTAGAATATTTAAAAGATACGACACCTAATGCTTTCGAAGGCGCTGTCAAATAAGCCAGTCGTGTTCTCTTAAAGCATTCATTTATTCGAGGTCCCGTGCTGGCTATTGCGAGTGCGGGTTTTTCTTTATTAAAAAATAGGCAAAAATATGAATGATATTGAGCGTCTGGAACAAGAAATTTGTTTAGCCTTAGAGGCAGCAGGTGATGAACAAGCACTTGAAGAAGTGCGTATTGCAGCATTGGGTAAAAAAGGTAGTATCTCTGAAAAATTAAAAGAATTAGGAAAAATGGATGCTGGCGAGCGCCATAAAGTTGGACCAGTTCTTAATGGATTAAAAAATCGCATTTTAGAATTATGGGCACAAAAGCGTGATCTTCTGAAAAGACAGGCAATGGATGCCCGTCTTTCTCGTGAAACAGTTGATGTTACCTTGCCTGTTCGCTCTTCACCTATAGAACGGGGACGCATTCATCCTATTTCACAAGTGATTGAGGAAATTATTGCCATTTATACAAAGTTGGGTTTTTCTCTTGCAGAGGGACCTGATATTGAAACAGATTATTATAATTTTACAGCATTGAATTTTCCTGAAGGGCATCCAGCGCGTGAAATGCATGATACCTTCTTTTTTGATGTTGATAAAATGGGAGAACGAAAATTATTGCGAACCCATACATCACCCGTACAAATTCGCACACTAGAAAAACAAAAAGCACCGATACGAATCATTATTCCTGGAAAAACTTACCGCATGGATTCGGATGCAACACATTCTCCCATGTTCCATCAGGTCGAGGGTCTTGTCATTGATAAAACCTCCACCATTGCACATATGATGTGGCTGCATGAAACTTTTTGTAAAGCATTTTTTGAAGTTCCCTCTGTAAAAATGCGTTTTCGTCCCTCTTTTTTCCCTTTTACCGAACCATCTATGGAGGTAGATATTCAATGTGATCGTTCTGGTTCAGAAGTAAAGTTCGGAGAAGGGCAGGATTGGTTGGAAATTTTAGGATGCGGAATGGTGCATCCCCAGGTGTTGAAAAATGTTGGTTTAGATCCAGATGAATATCAAGGTTTTGCATGGGGCATGGGCATTGATCGTATTGCCATGTTGAAATACGGTATGCCTGATTTGCGGGCTTTTTTTGATGCTGACCTGCGTTGGTTAGACCATTATGGCTTTCGTTGCTTTGATATGCCTGCTTTTTTTCCTAATAGAAATGTGTGATCTTAGTCATCGCTTTCATGTGAGGTTTTAAAATGAAGTTTACATTGTCCTGGTTAAAAGATCACTTAGAAACAAATGCATCTTTGAATGAAATTTGTGAAAAATTAACCGCTATAGGTCTTGAGGTTGATTACGTTGATGATCGGTCTTCTTTAAAAGGTTTTGTGATTGCAAAAGTTTTAACAGCAATAAAGCATCCTGATGCAGATAAACTTCAAATTTTATCAGTCGATACAGGGACTTCCACACCTGTTCAAGTTGTCTGTGGAGCACCAAATGCACGCGCAGGTCTTGTTGGTGTTCTGGCACTACCAGGCACTTATATTCCAGGACTTGATGTAACATTATCTGTAGGAAAAATCCGAGGTGTTGAAAGTTTTGGGATGATGTGTTCACAAGCGGAGCTTGAATTATCAAATGAGCATGATGGGATTATTGAACTTCCAGAAGATGCACCTATTGGAGGTTCATTTGCAGCTTATGCTGGTTTAGATGATCCGGTTATTGATATTGGTTTGACCCCTAATCGTTCCGATTGCACAGGTGTTCGTGGTATTGCACGTGATCTTGCTGCCGCTGGAATGGGAAAATTAAAAGAATTATCCTTGTCAAAATTTGATTCTTCCTTTGAAACACCTCTCGATGTTTCATTAGATTTTTCGCAAGATTCATCATTATGTTTAGGTTTTGCTTGGCGTGAAGTGCGCAATGTTCAAAATGGTGCATCACCACAGTGGATGCAACAGCGTTTGAATGCAATTGGTCTGAGACCGATTAATGCGCTTGTTGATATGACCAATTACATCAGTTTTGACCTTGGTCGTCCACTCCATGTTTTTGATGCAGATAAAATTAAAGGTAATTTGTGTGTACGTTGCGCGCGTGAAGGAGAGCAGCTTCAAGCACTGAACGGAAAAATCTATCATCTGGGCCCTAAAAATTGTGTCATTGCAGATGACGAGGGGGTTGTTTCGATTGCCGGTATCATGGGCGGTGAAAGAACGAGTTGTGATGAAACAACACATCGCATTATTATTGAATCGGCGCTTTGGGATGCGCGAAGCATTGCACAAACAGGAAGAGCATTAGGTCTTATCAGTGATGCACGTTATCGATTTGAACGAGGTGTTGACCCGGATTTTATAGAAACAGGACTTGAGATTGCAACAGAATTGGTCTTACGTCTTTGTGGTGGTGAAGTATCTAAAAAGAAGATCGTTGGCTATCAGCAACAAGAAATCAAACAGATCGCTTTTCCTTTTTCTGAAATTAAACGTTTAACAAATTTGGAAATAGAACCTGAAAAAGTCATCTCTATTTTAACAAAACTTGGATTTTTTGTTGAAGGAAAAGGAGAAGTCGTTACGGTAAAAGTACCATCATGGCGCCCTGATATTATGGGTAAAGCCGATTTGGTGGAAGAGGTTATGAGAATTTATGGGTTAGATGAAATTAAACCTATTCCTTTGGAAAACTTTGCAGAAGGAAAAGATCAAATTTTAACATGCGCACAAATTCGTTCACGTGCTACACGTTTGGCTCTAGTGCAACGTGGTATGAAAGAAGCGGTGACATGGTCTTTTATTTCTGAAAATCAAGCTCTTGCTTTTGGAGGAGGTCAAGAAGAGCTTAAATTAGTTAATCCTATTGCTGCTGATATGTCAATGATGCGTCCTTCCCTTTTACCTGGCTTGATTATGGCGGCACAAAGAAATGCTGATCGTGGTTTTTCCGATCTTGCTTTGTTTGAAGTTTCAAGTATTTATGAGGGCGACACCCCTGATAAACAACACCGTGTTGTTAGTGGAATTCGTCGCGGAACAGAGCAATTTAAAGGGGCTGGGCGTTTTTGGAATGGAAATGCAACCGTCGTTGATGTTTTTGATGCCAAAGCAGATGCCTTAGCTATTTTAGAAGCATGCGATATGGATGTTGGGAAAGTGCAGATTGAAGTTGGAGCACCGGATTGGTATCATCCTGGTCGTTCAGGTGTCATAAAACTTGGATCAAAGATTATTCTTGGTTTTTTTGGTGTTTTTCATCCTGCTACATTAGAAAAGTTAGATGTCAGTGGACCTTTATGCGGCTTTGAAATTTTTCTAGATCGAATTCCAGAATCAAAGAAAAAAACGACCAAAAGCCGTCCTCCTTTGAAACTCTTACCTTTTCAAACGGTGCGGCGTGATTTTGCCTTTATAGCGGATAAAACTGTTGCCTCTTCTCTTATTATTCGGGCGGCAAGCGGAGCCGATAAAAAACTTATTCATTCAGTGCAGGTTTTTGATATTTTTGAAGATTTAAGCTTTGGTGAAGATAAAAAATCTGTTGCAATTGAAGTAACTATTCAGCCCATAGAACGGACTCTAACAGATGAAGATTTAGAAAAGCTTGCCTCAAAGATCGTGGATAATGTTACCAAAATGACAGGTGCATATTTGCGCTACTGAGTATACTCATTTTTTATGAGATATTTTACATGAAGTGGGAGCATCTTTGCGTGCTCCCTTTTTGTTTGGCATTCAAGAGCTATAGAACTTCTTGAAAGGGGACCTCCTTACCAAAACAAGCTGCTTAAATCATCAATTTTTTCAATATGAAAAAACTGTTTTTAAACATCTTGAAAAGTTATTTTTTCTCTTAATCCTTCATTGCAAATGTAAAAGATAACTGCTATTGCTAAATGATAATGCAAATTATTTGCAATAAAAAGAAGGCATATAAAGGAAAGAGAGAATCAATGAACGTAAGAACGTTTTTCACCATAGTTTTTGGAAGTGTTATTTTTTTTACACCCAATTTTGCTTTGTGTGCTGGTAAATTTAAAGCTGTTACGACATTCACTATCATTGCTGATATGGCACGCAATGTAGCAGGTGATGCCGCTGATGTTGAATCCATTACAAAACCAGGTGCGGAAATTCATGAATACCAACCCACCCCACGCGATCTTATGCGTGCTCAGGGAGCTAACCTTGTATTGTGGAATGGTTTAGAGTTAGAGCTTTGGTTTGAAAAGTTTTTTCAAAATATCAAGGATGTTCCAAGTGTTGTTGTTTCAAAAGGTATTGTACCCATTAAAATTGGTGAGGGCCCCTTTAGCGGTAAACCCAATCCTCATGCGTGGATGTCACCGACCTCTGCTTTGATTTACGTTGATAATATTCGCGATGCTTTTGTAAAATATGATCCTGAACATGCTGAAATTTATAAACAGAATGCTGAAATTTATAAACAGAAAATTCGTGCAACGATTGATCCAATTAGGGCTGAATTAGAAGCTGTACCGCAAGATAAACGTTGGCTTGTGACCAGTGAGGGGGCTTTTAGCTATTTGGCGCGTGATTTTGATCTAAAAGAACTTTATTTATGGCCCATCAATGCTGACCAACAAGGAACACCACAGCAGGTCAAGCATGTTATTGATATGGTTCGCAAATACAATATTCATGCAGTTTTTTCTGAAAGCACTATTTCCCCTGCGCCTGCTAAGCAGGTTGCCAGAGAAACAGGAGCTAAATACGGTGGTGTTCTTTATGTTGATTCTTTAAGTGAAAAAAATGGTGAGGTACCCACTTATATTGATTTATTACGTGTCACGAGTGGGCGTATTAGCAATGCTTTAGTAGAGGGAGTAAAAAACCAATGACGGAATGTGGAATTTTTGCCCAAGGAGTAACGGTAACATATCGTAATGGACATACAGCTTTACGCGAAGTGAATTTTGAAAGTCCAAAGGGTTCTATTACGGCATTGGTTGGTGTTAATGGATCCGGTAAGTCAACGTTATTTAAAGCGATTATGGGGTTTGTACGCCCCTCAAAGGGAAAAATTCGCATGTTTGATTTGCCCGTTGATGTAGCTTTGAAAAAAAATCTTATTGCTTATGTTCCTCAAAGTGAAGATGTTGATTGGAATTTTCCTGTCTTGGTTGAAGATGTTGTATTGATGGGGCGGTACGGTCATATGAATTTCTTTCGCTATGCCCGTACACAAGATTATGAAGCCGTTCGTATTGCCTTAGAACGTGTTGATATGCTGGCTTTTGCCAAGCGCCAAATTGGAGAACTTTCTGGTGGACAGAAAAAGCGTGTTTTTCTAGCGCGCGCTCTTGCACAGAAAGCAAAAGCTATTTTATTAGATGAGCCGTTTACAGGGGTTGACGTTACAACAGAAGATAAAATCATTGCTTTGCTACAAGATCTTCGTAAAGAAGGAGCAGTGATCTTGGTTTCAACTCACAATTTGGGTTCTGTTCGCGAATTTTGTGATCATACAGTTTTAATAAAAGGTACTGTTTTAGCTTCTGGGTTAACAGAAAAAATCTTTACAAAGGAAAATCTGGAGAAAACTTTTGGAGGGTCTTTGCATCACCATATTTTTGATCTTCAAACCACAAAAAAAAATGATGTTTTCATGGGAAGAAAGCAGTCTGCAGTTTGTGAAGATATTGAAAGAGTGGAGCACGTTGCATGATTTCTTGGTTGCTTGAGCCACTGAGCTATCAATATATGGTGAATGCAATGTGGGTTTCTGGGTTAGTTGGGTGTGTTTGTGCCTTTCTTTCAGCTTTTTTGATGTTAAAAGGTTGGTCATTGATTGGTGATGCACTTTCCCATTCGATTGTTCCTGGTGTAGCAGGAGCTTACCTTTTAGGGTTACCTTTTTCACTCGGCGCTTTTTTTTCTGGTGGTCTTGCAGCAGCAGCAATGCTCTTTTTTAACCACCGGACAAAGCTTAAAGAAGATACCATTATTGGGCTCATTTTTTCTTCCTTTTTTGCCTTTGGGTTGTTTCTCAAATCATTAAAACCAATGGCTGTTAATATTGATACGATTGTTTTGGGAAATATTTTAGCAGTGAGTTCAACAGATATTCTACAATTGGCTTTTATCGGCTTTGTTTCGTTGCTTATATTGCTTTTGAAATGGAAAGATCTTCTTGTTTCGTTATTTGATGAAACGCATGCGCATGCCATTGGATTAAACGTAAAATTTTTAAAGATTCTCTTTTTCACATTGCTTGCCGCTTGTACCGTTGCTGCGATGCAAACCGTTGGAGCGTTCTTAGTCATTTGTCTTGTTGTGACACCTGGGGCAACGGCCTATCTTTTAAGTGATCGTTTCGTAAACATCTTGGTTATTGCAGTTGTAATTGGAACCTTCACAAGTGTCTTGGGTGTTTATGTGAGTTATTTTTTGAATGCACAAACGGGGGGGGTTGTAGTGCTTTTTCAAGCATCTTTATTTGTTTTGGCTTTTATTTTTGCTCCTAAACATGGGTTTATTGCTGCGCGCTTACGCATAAATGCGGCAAAAAAGGGTGTAATATTATCATGATTGATCAATTACTGCTTCCGTTTCAGTTTTCTTTTATGCTTAAGGGTATGCTTATTGTCATGATTCTTTCTATTCCCATGGCGATGCTTTCCTGTTTTCTTATTTTGAAAGGATGGGCGCTGTTAGGCGATGCCATTTCTCATGCAGTTTTTCCAGGTGTTGTTGTTGGTTATATGACAACACCATGGGTAATCGCATTTTTAACTTCTTTGCCATTTGCTTGGTTTCAGCATATGCGTCCAGAGAATATTACAATGACTTTGATTACTTGCGGTGCTTTTGTTGCAGGAATGGTGTGTGCACTATTAACGGGTTTTTTAGGGAGCAATAGCCGTATCAAACAGGACACGGTGATGGGTGTGGTCTTTTCTTCAATGTTTGGTTTGGGGCTTGTTTTAGCCACGTCTATTTATAGTAGCTTAGATTTGAATCATATTCTATTTGGTAATCTCTTGGGTGTTAACTGGCTTGATATAACGCAGACGGCAATCATTTCTGCTGTTGTCACTTTTATTTTAGCAGCAAAATGGCGCGACTTTATGCTGTATATTTTTGACACAGTTCAAGGACGTGCAATGGGGTTACCAATATCTCTACTCCACTATACCCTGCTAACGATGATTTCTCTTACAATTGTTGCGGCTTTGAAAGCTGTAGGTATCGTACTCGTTATTTCTTTACTGATAGCACCAGGAGCAATTGCCTATCTTGTCACAAAGCGGTTTTCTTTTATGTTAATGATCGCGATACTTGTTGCAGCTTTTTCTGGTTTTTTAGGGATTTATCTCAGCTTATTTATCGGCTCTGATTCTGCTTCCACAATTGTGTTGATCTTGACGTTGATTTTTATGGCTATTTTCATGATGATTTTCTTTCGTCGAAACACAGTTCAAGAGACTTGAAAGTGTTAAAATTCATGCATATCAGCCATGCATTTTTATATATTGTTTCTCATTTTTATTTTAATTAGAGTTTGGGGTGCTAGGTTATTTTTCCTCCTAATATCTAGCAGGTGAATGCAGTAAATTTTCTCCCCCCCAACACTGCATTCTTAATTAAGAGGCTGCATTGATTTCTTCTGCAGCCTTTTTATTTTTTTGTTTTTCTAAAATCTCTCCTCTTTTCTTGAAATCATTTAAAATGATTATAATATTGTGTAAGCTATTCGGTATTTTCAAGGAACTTATAACAGCAAAGACACTTACGCATGAAGGGGTAGAGCGTAATTGTGCACTCAGACATGTAAACAGAAAAAAACAGATACAATGTTTTTGTATAGGGTTTTGCGTAGAGGAAAATAGTACGAGAAAATGAAAAAAGATTTGAAGATATCGCACCCTTTACGTATCTGCTATTATATAGCAGGGTGGGCGATGGTTATATTAGGTATTATCGGTGTCGTATTACCTATTATGCCAACTGTGCCTTTTTTATTGGTTGCCTCATGGTGTTTTACGCGTTCTTCTCCACGTTTTCATCAATGGTTGAATAATCATCGTATTTTTGGTCCCCCTATTAAGCGATGGGAAGAAAAAAAAGCAATCTCTCCATTCGTTAAAGTTTTTGCAATGATGAGTATGACAGGAGGATTTTTATCCTTTTTTGTAATGCTACACCCTCCTTTGTGGATTTCTTTACTTGTTGCGGTTATATTATTGCTGATTGCCATTTATATTGTAACACGTCCATCTTCCTAATGATAAAAAAGGCTTTATGGGATACTCTTTTTAGCTTCAACTTATTTGTAAAAACTATGAGAACTTTTAAGTTTTGAATATAAGCTCTCCATTTCCAAAATGCATATGAAATAGCAAGCTTTTTGAACGCAATTAATTAATAATATGTTTGTGAAATAATTTTTATGAACACTCAAAATGTTCTCACTTGGTAAACAATGATAAATCACATTCATGGAAGAGAGTCATTATTTTTGTAAAGCATGTTTGTATGAATCTCTACATATACATCATTAAAAAGTCATTGATATGATAGTCATTTCTTTCTAAAAGACATTTCGTTTGTTTTCATATCTCTTAATGAGGATATAATACAAAGCTTACTAAACACCATCATTTTTATACTTATACAGTTAAGAAGCCGGTCTATTATATCAATCTTTAATGTTACATCTGTTATTAACTTAAGAATAATTCATAAGAAACAACAGAGTTTTTCAAATGGTTTTATATATACACGCATTCTTATTATAATATGCGAATAAATAATTTCTCTGTCTTTGTATAAAGCTTATTCGAAATAAAAATATTATTGCATTCTCTGTTTTTAATAAAGTCATGCCCCTCACGTAAAACAAAAGGTCTCCCAAATCATGTTATTTACACATTTATTTTAATGAAACATCTCCCAACACTTTACTCATTTCATAATAGCAGACCATACATGGATAAAGTAAAATCTCATTGTAACGTGTATAAAATCTATTTGAGCACCATCATCCTTGCCTTTCAAAATGCACACCAATAGTCACCATGCTATTTGTCATCCTCCAATGTTGCCTTAGTAATTCCTAATGCTACAATTATAGCTTGTCATCTGGTTTTGTATATTTTGACACTAGATTTTGTACCAATTTATTTTTTCAAAGAGTTTAAAGATGTTCTCAAAGGGTTTTGAAAGCCTTTTCTCATTTTTACTTATGGAAACGCACTTTTTTCTGATTTTCGGTAATTTTTGCAATTTTAGGTGTCAAAATCTATTTTGATAAAACGCGCATTGAATGGTCAAAATTGTACATAAAAACAACAAATTACCACGTATTCCTACTTAATCCAACCTCTTCCCACTTAGTATAAAACCTACTGTCAAACTACAACAATAACCCTTAGAACTTGAAAACCTTCATACATGCAAGGAGATGAGTGTGCTTGATTTAACAGGGTTAAAATGAGAAAATCTCCTTGGCTAAACTTCCTTGGCCCGTTAAGTATTTTTTTAATGCGTCGTAAATATTTTTAAGTCTTATCTATCGCGCCTTATGTAAGTGAAGCGTATGCGTGGTAGGCCAAGTAGAATCTGCTCAAAAACAGCCGAACTGTTTACAGACCAGCAAAGGTTAAGAATCCTCGTCCTTAGGGTAGGACAAAAATCAATCTTATAAACAATATGATGGATCAATATACTTGTTTTAAAGAACCGGAAACTATGTCTTTATAGGTCTAGCAATTCGTTTTTTATTACCAAAAAAATTGAGATAACGTTGTACTTCTTTTGAATCACCGATCGTTTTTTCAGGATTATCTGAAAGTTTTACGGCTGGTCGACCATTGGCATAGGTCACCTTACAAACAAGGGAAAGAGCATCAAGAGTTTCGATTTCCTGAGGTGCACAGCCTGTAAAATCATTGGTAAGATCCGTGCCCCATCCAAAACTCATGCGCACTTTACCATGGAAATGATGATAGGTTTTTTCAATTGTATTGACATCAAGAGCATCAGAAAAAATTAAAAGTTTTTTGCGTGGATCTTTTCCTTTTTCTTTCCACCATTGAATAATACGTTCACCACCTTCAATAGGAGGCGCACTATCGGGTCTGAAACCCGTCCAATCAGCGACCCAATCTGGTGCATTGCGTAAAAATTCTTCTGTACCAAAGGTATCAGGTAATACAATGAGAAGATTTCCACCATAATAACGATTCCAATCTTGCAAGACTTGATACGGAGCTCTGCGTAATTCATCATCATTGTTGCTGAGAGCCGCAATAACCATAGGCAATTCGTGTGCATTGGTTCCAAGAGCTTCTAAATCCGTATCCATGGCAAGAAGAACATTAGAAGTTCCAGTAAAAGAATGACCAATGCCTTCTTTTAATGCTTCCACACACCAGCGCTGCCATAAAAAAGAATGGCGACGCCTTGTCCCAAAGTCAGATATTTTAATATCAGGCAATTTTTTGAGACGTTCAACTTTACTCCACATTTTTGCTTTAGCACGCGCATAAAGTACATCAAGAGCAAAACGATCTAGTTTTTTGAGAGCAGCACGTGAACGTAATTCACTAATAATAGCAAGAGCAGGAATTTCCCACATGGAACTATGGGCCCAGGGTCCATGAAAATGAAGGATATATTGGCCATCTTTGCGGGTGAGTTCATATTCTGGAAGTTGAAAATTCTCAAGCCACTGAAGAAAATCCGGTTCAAAAATTTGTTTGCGTCCATAAAATGTATTACCAGCAAGCCAAATCATTTCTTTTTTTGTAAAGCGCAAACTAAGAGCATGATCAAGTTGGGCACGCAATTCACTCTCATCAATATCGTCGGCAAGACGTATTGTTTTAGAGCGATTTATGAGGGAAAAAGTAACATTAACATTAGGATATAACCCCCAAATCATCTGCACCATTAGAAGCTTATAAAAATCCGTATCAAGAAGTGACCGAATAATGGGATCAAGTTTCCAAGTGTGATTGTAAACACGTCTAGCAATATCCGGATGATTCATAACCTTTTTCTTTCATTTTCATAAAATCTAAAATATTATGCACCAACACGGCTAATATAGGCGGTGCAATATAACAACTCTACAGTTTTGGACAAGAATAAAAAGTCTGCTCTCTTTTTTCATCTTTAATCTTTAAGATTTGACAATACGTATAATTTCATGCTGACCTGTTTTTTGTAACTTTATCCCTATATGAACTTCGGTATATTCTTTGCTATTAATATAGAGCATATTTTTAGGTCCCCATTTTACTTTAATGCAATAAACGGCATCATAAAACTTCATTGTTGCTTCATATTTTGGCCAAATAGAGGGTAAATGTGGCTGCAAAAACAATAGGTCTCCCTGACGCTGTATTCCAAGAATAGCTTGTGTTGCGGCGCGATAAAACCAACCGGCTGAACCTGTATACCAAGTCCAACCGCCTTGACCACATCGTGGTTCAACAGCATAAATATCTGCGACCATTACATAAGGTTCAACACGATAAATTTCAGGATCTTGTCCATGGGTAATTGGGTTTATCATAGAAAATAAAGCATAAGCTTTATCGTTTTGTTCCATTTCAGCCAACGCAAAAATACTCCAAATGGCACCATGCGTATATTGACCACCATTTTCTCGAATTCCTGGAGGATAACCTTTTATATAACCAGGCTCGAGCGTACTTTTATCAAAAGGCGGCCAAAAAAGGCGAATGAGTCCGCCTTTTTTATCATAGAGATGTTCCAACATTGATGTCATTGCTTGTTTTTGACGTTCAGGCGATGCCATTTGAGAAATGATAGCCCAAGATTGAGCAATGGTATCAATTTGACATTCATCATTGATTTTAGAGCCAAGAGGTGTTCCATCATCAAAATAACCACGTCGATACCAAGCACCATCCCAACCATTTTTCTCTAGGCATTTTGTTAAATGTTCAAGGTACGTACTCCATATTTGCATATGGCTATTGTCACCACGTTTTTTGGCTAAAGAGATAAATGCTTGTAATGTGTACCCAAGAAACCATCCTAACCAAATGCTTTCGCCTTTTCCTTCCACACCGACCAAATTCATGCCATCATTCCAATCCCCACCTAAAATAAGAGGGAGACCATGTGGTCCGCAGCGTTTAATGGCAAGGTCTAAAGCTAAAACACAATGTTCATAAACTGTTGCAACCTTTGGGGATTGGGTGGGTTGAAAATAAGCATCCTGTTGCCCACTTTTGAGAACATCACCTTCAATAAAAGGAATGAGCGTATCAAGAAAAGCGTCATCACCAGTGGTAGTGACATAAAGAGCTGTTGCATATGCAAGCCAAACGATATCATCAGAAATGTATGTACGAACACCAGCATTTGTGTCAGGCAACCACCAATGTTGCACATCACCTTCAAGAAATTGGTGCGCTGCTGCATTTAACAATTGTTCACGTGCTAATTGTGGTTCCAGCAATAACAAAGACAAGCTATCTTGTAACTGGTCACGAAAACCAAATGCACCACTCGCTTGGTAAAAGCCTGCGCGTGCCATGATGCGGCATGCGTAGATTTGATAAGGAAGCCAATGGTTGACCATAAGATTAAAAGAAGCATCAGGTGTTTTGACTTGGAAAGGAGAAACAAAATCACTCCATTGCTGTTTTTGTTTTGTGAGCTGAATTTCAAAATCACTTGCACGTACTTGATTGAGTAATTTTTCAGCTTCTTGCCTATTTTCAGCACTGCCAAGATAGAAGATGATTTCTTTTGTTTGCCCTGGTTGAAGATCAATATCATAGGCGAATGCTGAACAAGGATCACATCCTGCTTCAATGGTATTTGAAAGAGCAGCGGCTTTACGGATCGCATTTGGACGTGTTACGGTTCCCGTTGCACCAATAAATTCAGCGCGATTGGTCGTCGTGCTGGTTGGCATTTCGGATGCTGATAAAAATGTAACTTGTTGAGATTTCTCGATGTGATAGGGATTTTGAATAAAATGTGCACCCCATCTGGTCTCATAAGAGGAAACAATAAAGGGGGCATATTTTGTACGGACATTTCCCAAAACCCATTCAACATAATTATAAAGGCGTAAACTGCGTGGTTTTTTCCCTTCATTCGTAAGGATAAGACGTGAAAAGCGAATAGGTTTTTCGGGATCAAGTGTATGAGTCAGTTCTAATGCGATTTCTGAATGTGTTGATTTAAAAGTTGAGAATCCAAACCCATGACACGCCTCATAGACAATATTTTCGTCACATTCAACAGTAGAAACGGGTGAGAAACGTTTTAAAGACTGGCGATCAACCAGATAAAGAGCTTCTCCTGGTCGGTTAGACGTTGGATCATTCGCCCAAGGAGTTAGTTGATAATCGCGGCTATTGTTAGCCCAAGTAAAAATTGCACCTTCAGCAGAGACATGAAAACCAAATCTGTGATTAGCAATGACATTAATCCACGGATGCGGTGTAGTGGTACGTCCATGAAGACGTATTACATAATGATTGTGCTGATTAAAACCACCGTAACCATTCCAATACCTTAGATCTTCTCCATTTGGGAGAAAAGAGGATGGTTTTTGTTGGCTAATAAGACCAATGGAAGAAAAAAGATTTTGTTCAGTTTGTGTTGTAAATTGCTGTCCTTCGTTATATCTTGGCAAGTCTAATTGATCATAAGGTTCTTGATAATTTTTACGAATTGTGAGATTAAAATCATTCTCATCAAGTCGTTTAAGTTGTTCAGATAAAGAGCCATTTTGGGCATCAAGAACGATACGCGCTGATGCAAGAAGCGTTTTAAAACTCTGTTCACTCATTTGATCGCGTCGAAGCATGAAAATATGTTGGCGTTCATCTGCTTTTTGCGTGTGGTGATAATAAGATTCACAGACCCACTCAAGAGCGCGTTGTGTACTTTGTATATAAGAAAATGTTTGTTCATTAAGAATGACCAAATCAACAATGAGTCCACGCATACGCCAATATTCATGTGCTTTAAGGAGCTCGCGCAGTACAGTTATATTTCCCTCGTTATTTAATCTAAGAAGACAGAGTGGATTGTCTCCTGAGATAGACATGGGCCAAAGATTAGACTGTTTTCCTAGCGTTTTTGCTAATATTTCAGAAGGAAGACGCCACGTTCTTTCTGGATAAATAAGCGGTGTTGCATATTTTTGATAGACAATAGCTTCTTTAAGCTGGGTTCCGCTCTGATACAGTGCGACTTGTGAGCGCGTCCATGCCATTGAAAGTTCTTTTTGAAACATATCAGGTTGTCGATAATGTTTAATATGATTATTTAGCGCTTCTTTTGTATGAGCAGCAAAAGTCCAAAAAATAAGTTCTGCTTTTTCATGGGCTGAAATTTTTATACGGCATCGCAATGACATAACAGGGTCAAGAACACAACCTTGACTGTTACTGAAACGAGCATTTTGGTCAAATGCAGCGGGTCGATGAATGGATCGCCCCCGACCAATAAACAGAGAGCGATCTGTTTCAGCTTCTGTCTCTTGGAGAATATCTGTTGTACTAGAAACAAAATGGGTAACATAGATTTCAGGATCACTAGGCGAGCGTTTGCGCCTTTTGGCAAAAATTGTTTTACCTTCTTCAGTAATTTCTGTCTCTATAAACATACGGGAAAAAACAGGATGAACTTGGTCTGTATCCATCGTGGCAAGCGCTAATTCACCATAAGAAGTCACTTCAATGAGTCGGTCTTTATTTGTCGTATTCATCAGTTGAATACGTCTCCCTTCGCCACATCCTTCAGATGTAATAAGACATTCAAGTGTTGATTTAATACCATCAACCATTTTTGTATATTCAGCCTTTTCATCTGTAAAAATGCTGACAGCTTCTTCTTCAATAACACGTGTTGGCTCACCAGTAACAGACCACCACCGTCCACTATGCGTATCACGTAAGAAGAATAAAGTACCTTGTTGATCTTCTGTTGCATCAGGAATAAAGCGCGTAATCGCATAATCGTGCCAACGGCTGTAACCAGAACCGTTCGCTGTTAACATGGTAGAATAAAAGCCATTAGACAAAAGTAAAGTTGCTCGTGGTTTGAGTAACGGGTTTGTAATAATGTGCAAAGGGGCTGCGTCAAATGCTTGAGACTTATTGCGCATACGATTAACAGCTTTGGTATGAATAATAGGAATGAGATGAGGCGCTCTTTCCTGTAAGAGCAATTGTGTTGCTTCAATAACGGGATCACGGTGAAAACGATCACGCATTCGCCCTTGAAAAATAACATTGTTAAGAGCAAGGATAGACATACCATGATGGTGCGCATAATAATTGCGTACAATGGCGTATTTTTCCCCTGTTTTCACGCGTGTTAGAGTAAAATCAACAGAGTCATAATAACCATATGTTCCTAAAGCTCCAAGATCACGGAGTCGTTTTAAATTAGCGACAGCGCAAGCAGGAGCATATTGTGCCGCTAGAAGGCTGGCATAGGGAGCAATGACAGCATTGCGTGAAAGACCACGTTGGAGTCCGAGGTTTGGAACACCAAAATGAGCGTATTGGTAATTCATTAAATGATCGCGAGCATTAAATGCGGCTTCTGAAATACCCCATGGCAATTCCCGTTTATGGGCATATTGTATTTGACAACGAATAATCAATCGATTTGTTTGATCTAGGAGAGATCCTAAAGGTTCATGCATTACGAGAGATGGCATAAGATATTCAAACATTGATCCAGACCATGATAGGAGTGCACCTTTCCCACCTATGGGTACGAGAAGTCGACCAAGACGAAACCAATGTTTAAGTTTTATATCTCCTTTTGCGATGGCAAAAAAGCTTGCAAGACGTGCTTCTGAAGCAAGTAGGTCATAACAATTTTCATCGAGTTTGTTTTCTTGAACACGATATCCTATGGATAAGAGATGCCGTTTAGGCTGTTCTAAAAAGTCAAATTTCATATCAAAGGCTATTTGCCTTGCCATTATAGCCAGCCTGTTTAGTTTTTTACGTAATTTTTCAGTATCACAATGAGCAGTCGCATCATTATGATGAGCGTTACAGGTGTCGATAAGGCATTTAGCCCAAGAAAGCGCACGAGCAGATTCTATCGTTTGAATTTTGTGGTCAAGTTCACCGACTAAGTGCACAATATCATGGGCTGCAAGTGAAAGATCTATGATGTGAGAAGGAATCGTATTTTCTTGTTCTATAAAAGTGAAGATAGAATCATGAAAACGAGTGATGTTTTCTTCGATTTTTTGGCGTAAAGAGCGTAAACTGGGTTGATGATCTGGAATTTCTCTGACAGTTTCTTCAAGAATAGCAAGAACATCCGATAAGCCTTCTCGATCACTTTGAAAAAAAACATGAGGTTTTTCAGCCCATTCACTTAAGGCAGAAGAGAGTGTTACCAAATGACCGGCAAGATTTCCTGAATCAACGGTTGATACATAAGTAGGCAAAAGAGGCCTGAGTGTATCCGTTTCATACCAATTATAGAGATGACCGCGGAACTTTTCCATTTTTGCAAGAGAGCGTAATGTACATTCAATACGGGTAATGGTCTCTTCAAAACCAATCCAACCAAAATCACGTGCAGCAATAATAGAAAGGAGATAAACCCCAATATTCGTAGGCGATGTACGTTGAGCAACAAGAGGTTCAGGATCTTCTTGAAAATTATCGGGAGGCAAATGGTTGTTTTGTGCATTGACAAAGGTTGCATAATAAAGCCATGTCCGCCGTGCAATAGAACGGAGTTTTTTTTCATCTTTTGAAGAAAGATAAAGGCTATCTTGAAAGGTTGAAGGTTGACTCACAATCCAAGCAATGAAGGGTGAAAAAAACCATGCTATCCCAAAAGGCAAAGCAACCAAGCTTGCAAAACTATCAGAAAAAAGAGGGAGTGCTATAGTAAGAATACCAATAAGCGATGCTGGTGCCATTGTAAAAACATAGAAACGCAAACTATTGGGTATTGATTTTGTTGCGGCAGAAGTTTTCCATTCAAGAAGATGCTGTTTTGAAATCGTCATACGATAGAGTGTACGAATAATCGCATCGGTCATAAAATACGCCGAATAAGCAAGAAACGTCGTTTTAAGAAATATATCAGCGCTTGTAAGAGCAATTTTGTTCCAAATTAATTGAAAATGTCCACGCAAAGAATGATCTATATTGGATGAGACAAGCGTTTTTAATACACATAGAATGGGTGAAATGAAGGAGCTAAACAACAAGAATAGTTGCCAGACGATTGCACTCTTTAAAGACAAAAAAGCCCATCCTGCAAATGCTGCGATTAACCACATAAGTGGAGTGAGAGAACGACGTAAATTATCCTGCATTTTCCAACGCGTCACGGAACTTATTTGACGGTGGGGAAAAAGATAAGGCAAAAGCTGCCAATCACCGCGGACCCAACGATGATAACGCATAACATCAATATTATAAGCAGTTGGATAGTCTTCAATGACTTCTATGCTACTTACCAGAGCAGTACGAGCATAACCTCCCTCTAAGAGATCATGGCTAAGAATAGTATTTTCTTTAATTTTGCCATCAAGCGCTTGTTCAAATGCATCAATATTATAAAGACCTTTACCGATAAAGGTGCCTTCTCCTAAAAGATCTTGATAAGTATCAGAAACAGCAAAAACATAAGGATCAATGCCACGGTTTATAGAAAAAACCCGTTGGAGAATTGATGTTTTTTTTCCTGTTGTAAGAGAAGGAATAATGCGTGGTTGTAAAATGCTATAGCCCTTTACAACCTTTCCACTTTGTGGATCAAAAACGGGATAATTGAGTGGATGGTTAAGCTTTCCAACAAGTTTCGCGACGCTCTCTGGAGTAAGACGTGTATCACAATCCAGCGTCATAACAAAACGGCAATCCATAGGAAGATGTGGATTGGGAGGATAAAAGCTTGTATTTTTATCGCCTCTTAAGAGCCGATTAAGTTCATGAAGTTTTCCTCGCTTTCGTTCCCATCCCATCCAACATTTTTCGCTTGTATTATAAAGGCGTCGGCGATGTAAAAGGAAAAAAA
The DNA here is from genome assembly GCF_042196245.1 of Bartonella sp. AP19HLJMH. Lineage (NCBI taxonomy): Bacteria > Pseudomonadati > Pseudomonadota > Alphaproteobacteria > Hyphomicrobiales > Bartonellaceae > Bartonella > Bartonella sp. AP19HLJMH. The sequence goes on along the minus strand of NZ_JBHIPX010000002.1, from coordinate 157,378 downwards.
GCGGAAGTTTATCACGATGATAACGACTATTGAGTTTATCAATACTCTTTTGCGCATAGTGCAATAAATCAAGATCATCTTGCGTTTCTCTCAATGGAGCATCCACCCAATCTGTAATGAGTGCAAAATGAATGGCACCTTTAGGATTGGAAAGATAGTGCACTTCAAGATTGCGCACTTGTTCATCAATGTCAGCGCGTGATGTCATCAAAGTAGGTACAACAACCATTGTCCGTGCATGTTTTGGAATACCTTCTTTATATTCATAACCAATGAGTTGTTTTGATGGGACAAACCACGAAACAACAGTGTTAAATAAAGCAAAAGCAGCATCGATAGCAGGAAAAAGCGCCAATCCAGTAAAGCAAAAAGACATCCATTGTGTCATGCCAGATAGCTGTAAAAGGGCGTAAATTACCAGCAAAAGAGCAAGCGTCAGAAAAGAGACAGGAACGGCGATGACTCTCAATTTTGAGCAACAGGAAGCGCGTGTCCATTTTATGAGAAAGGGCGGAATATACCCACAAGCCTTTTCAAATATGCCACGACCATCATCAACAAGGTACCACCCCACACAAGAATGATGAGGCATATCTTTAGAAGTGGAATTTGCCATTTCTACAACTTTATGTGCAACTTCCAGTTCACTAAGAGGCGAAAAGCGAGAAACTTTTTCAATGACTTGTCGATAAATATTGCGTGAGTGAGCATCAATTTCAGAAAAATCACTATTTTTACGCAAAATAGAATCGACACAACTCACTGTTTCAAACCATGCTGTCCAATCAACATCATCTATAGCTTTAAGAGAACAGATAATATTTCCCATGGTCACACCATCTGCTGCTTGTCGGGTATGTTCATCAGCTGTTGCAATCTCTAAGCTACTGCCTTGGCTTTTCAATTGCTTTTCAAGCCAAGTTAATGCTACGGTTGAATCGACAGATGCACTGCGCAGGCGATAGAATAAATGTGCTGAAAAAGTTGGATCAACAGTAAATGGTTTATACTGCGTAAAAAGAGAGTGTAGATTTGTTTTATTTTCTACAAGAGAAATTTTATCAGCTACTTGACTAGCAAGATGGCGCATATGTCGCGCTTTTTCGATACGTACTGAAAGACGACGGACATTTTCAATGAGCAGCATTTGCATAACTGAAGGAAGAGCCCACAATTCACCAATTGTGAGCGCACAAACTTCTTGAAATCCGTTGGTCATAGCAGTGAGTGTTTCTTGTGAAAAGCTGCTATCGGTATGCGCAATATAAAGCCAAGTTAAAGCAAAAATTCGTGGTATTCCGGCTTTGTGTGTAGAAAGAGGAAGTTGCTTTATGAAGGACTTGGGTAGATTACGACGTAGCTTTTGTATGGTTTTATCAATGGTGTAATGATTATCAATGAGCCATTGAGCAGATGGTGCGATGGTTTCATCATTTCGAGCAGCAAAATCACTGGTATGAAAGGCATGAAGAATAAGTTTAGCATTTTCATTCAATCTCTTGCGAAAATCTCCTACTCCTTCATATTCAGGGAGTAAAATTTCTTTACCAGAAGCTATATCATGCCCTAAGTTATAAAGATCTTCCTGTACCTTATAAATTGCACGAAGAGGAAAATCCGTATTAATAAAATGATCTTTTTTCTCTTTTTGAGAAAAAAAGCACTTTATGAAAGGTATTATGCACGTCATAGTGTCCCATTGTTATTCAATTACATTGTTTTTTATTTAAATTTTAAGCATTTTATCTGAATAGTGAACCGTTGTTAGACAAAAAACAAACTTTTTGTTTTTATTTGCAAGCATTTATAATTTTTGTTTCAATAATTTAAAAATAAGCAGACAATTTTTTTATAAAATAAAAAGGTCACTCCTAATGAGTGACCTTAATAATAAAACCAACTTTAATGATTGATGATTAATCTTGTTCTTGTTTTTTCAAAGCTGCACCCAGAATATCACCAAGAGAAGCACCTGAATCTGTAGAACCATATTGTGCAACAGCTTCTTTTTCCTCTGCAATTTCTAAAGCTTTAATCGATACTGAAATTTTACGTGTTTTTTTATCAAATGCTGTGATGCGAGCATCAACCTTTTGCCCAATTGCGAAACGCTCAGGACGTTGCTCATCACGATCACGCGCAAGATCAGCACGCCGAATGGTTGTCTCAAGGTTGTGGTCAATCAATTTCACACCAATGTCATTGTCGTTAACAGCAATCACTTCGCATGTTACAACTGCACCTTTTCGCAATTCGCCAGAAGCAGCTGCTTCTCCAACTTTATCGCTGGAAAGCTGCTTAATTCCAAGAGAAATGCGCTCTTTTTCAATGTCAACATCAAGGACCACAGCCTTAACGATATCGCCTTTATTATAAGTATCAATAACTTGTTCACCAGGACGGTTCCAATCAAGATCAGACAAATGAACCATACCGTCAACATCGCCTTCAAGCCCAATAAACAGACCAAATTCTGTTTTATTTTTAACCTCTCCTTCAATTTGCGAATTGACAGGAAATTTATTGGCAAAAGCTTCCCATGGATTTTCAAATGTTTGTTTTAAGCCAAGAGAAATACGCCGTTTAGAAGGATCAATCTCAAGAACAACCACTTCTACTTCTTGTGATGTAGACAGAATTTTTCCAGGATGAACATTTTTCTTTGTCCAGCTCATTTCAGAAACATGGATCAGCCCTTCGATTCCTGGTTCAATTTCAACAAAACCACCGTAATCAGTAATGTTGGTAACAGCACCCGTAATTTTTTTACCAATCGGATACCGAACACTGATGCTTTCCCAAGGATCACTTTCAAGCTGTTTCATTCCAAGAGAAATACGGTGCGTATCTTGATTAATGCGAATAATCTGTACTTTAATCGTTTGGCCAATTGTGAGCACTTCAGATGGGTGATTAACACGCCGCCATGCCATATCTGTAACGTGCAAGAGACCATCAATCCCACCAAGATCAACAAAGGCACCATAATCTGTAATATTTTTCACCACACCTTCAACGATTTGGTTTTCTTCAAGATTTTGTACGATTTCTGAACGTTGCTCAGCGCGACTTTCTTCTAAAACAGTGCGACGTGAAACCACAATATTGCCACGACGACGATCCATCTTCAAAATTTCAAAGGACTGTGAATTATGCATGAGGGGTGAAACATCACGAATGGGACGAATATCAACTTGGCTGCGAGGCAAGAAAGCAACGGCACCATCAAGATCGACTGTAAAACCACCTTTTACTTGGCTAAAGATCACTCCATCAACGCGTGCACCAGCATTGAATTTTTCCTCCAAACGGACCCAACTTTCTTCGCGCCGTGCTTTTTCACGCGATAAAACAGCTTCACCCATCGCATTTTCAATGCGTTCAATGTAAACCTCAACTTCATCGCCAACTTGCAAAGAACCATCTTTTGCTTTAGCTCCAAATTCTTTGAGAGGAATACGTCCTTCGACTTTAAGACCAGCATCAATAATGGCCATGTCTTTTTCGATTGCAATAACACGACCTTTAACAACAGATCCTTCATTAAGATCATTAGTTTGAAAAGATTCTGTTAAAAGGGCTTCAAAATCCGCTGTTGTGGGATTGTATTGTGACATAAGAACTCCTAATATATACCTTGTATTATAAGGTATGAGCGCTAGGTTAGTGTTAACATAAGTAACTCCCTAGCCTTTTCCTTGAATAAAGGAAAAAAGTTAGCGCTAGGCTGGAAGTTACCTTAACGAATTTATCCAATTATATGCATTTTTATGATTGGATCAACAAAACTGCATGCAATTTCAAATGTTGCTTCTATACTCAATTCTGACGTATCAAGCAAGTGGGCGTTTTTTGCTGGTTTTAGTGGACTTTGTTTGCGCGTTATATCGCGACTGTCGCGCTGTTCAAGTTGAGCTAGGATTTCATGATAATTTGCTTGAACACCTTTTTTTAAAATCTCTTGGTAGCGGCGTTTGGCGCGTGTTTGAACATTGGCTAGAATATAAAACTTGATATCGGCATCAGGACAAACAATAGTTCCGATATCACGCCCATCAAGCACACAGCCGGGCAAAACTTTAGCAAAGTTGCGTTGTTTTTCGACAAGAATTTTGCGTACAGCAGGGTTAATTGCTATTTTTGAAGCCGCTTCACCAAGTTCATGAGAAGAAAGAAGAGAAGGATTTAAGGTATTAAAATCAAGTTCTTTAGCATAAATAATAGCATTTTTTTCATCATTAAGAGCTAAATTTTGTTGTAAAAGCGTATGAGCAACACTACGATAAGTAAGACCAGTATCGAGATGACGAAGGCGATAATGTGCAGCAATTTTGCGTGCTAAGGTTCCTTTGCCTGAGGCAGCAGGTCCATCAATGGCGATAACAAAAGGCTTCAAGCGATTTTTCCCCCAAGTTGTTTTATAAAAGGAATAAATTCTGGAAAGCTCGTAGCGATCATTCGTTTATCATCAATGGTAACAGGTTTTTCTGATACAAGCCCAAAAATGAGAAAACACATAGCAATTCGATGATCAAGATGTGTGGCAACATACCCACCCCCCAAACCTTTGGCAGAACCTTTTCCATAAACAATAAGAAAATCTTGACCTTCTTCACAGTCTACGCAATTAATTTTTAATCCTTGAGTAACAGCAGACAATCGATCCGATTCTTTTACACGCAATTCTTCAATTCCTAGCATCACTGTTTTGCCTTCTGCAAAGGCTGCTGCTACTGCCAAAGCAGGATATTCATCTATCATCGATGGAGCACGTTCTTTGGGCACCGTAACGCCTCTAAGGACCGATGATTTTATCCGTAGATCAGCAACATCCTCTCCACCTGTTTGACGTCGGTTCAAAAATTCAATTTGAGCACCCATTTCCCACAATGTTTCGATAAGTCCTATTCGAGAGTTATTTATCAAAACATTTTCAATGGTGATATCAGAGTCTTCTATAAGAAGGGCTGCGATAATTGGAAAAGCAGCAGAAGAAGGATCACCCGGAATATGAATCGTTTGTCCAGTAAGATGGGGTTGACCATTAAGATGAATCAAACGCGCACCTTCGTTATCTTTTTCTATTTCAAGTTGCGCACCGAATGCTTTTAACATTTTTTCCGTATGATCTCGTGTCAGAACTGGTTCAATAACAGTTGTAGTGCCGGCGGTATTGAGTCCAGCAAGCAGGATTGCTGATTTAATTTGGGAGGAAGCTATTGGAACACGGTAACGAATCGGATTAGCCATTTTCGGACCATAAAGCGTTAAAGGAAGGTGATCGTCGCGCGTTGCCTCAATTTCAACCCCCATGAGACGCAGTGGATCAAGGATACGTCCCATTGGACGTTTAGAGAGAGAAGCATCACCAATAAAGGTTGTTTTCATATGATACGGACCAACCATTCCCATAACCAAACGAGCACCTGTTCCAGCGTTTCCAAAGTCTAAAGGTTTTTGTGCAGCTAAAAGGCAACCATTCCCTGTTCCTCGTATGATCCAGAAGTCATCTTTTTTAATAATACAGGCACCCATAGCTTGCATAGCAGCAGCTGTGTTGAGTACATCAGCGCTTTCAAGTAATCCATGAATATATGTCTCACCACTTGCTAATCCTCCCAATATAAGAGAGCGATGAGAGATTGATTTATCTCCTGGTATTTGAATTTTTCCAGAGAGACTACTCGATTTATAGGTGGTTATAGGGATTGCTTTTTGCATGGAAATTCTATTTAATTCTATCTAACTTTTATGAAATTGTGCATCCTTTAGCACATGCTTTAAAAGACGTCATGAAAAAATCACTGTGGAACAGTGTATTTATCTTTGACAAAGGTATTATTTTTCGATTAAGCACCATAAAATTTATCTTTTAATGGAATAATAGTTAATCAAAGAGGCACGGTTTATGGCAAAACAAGAACTTGGAACTAAACGTGTTGATCCAGAAACAGGAAAAAAATTTTACGATCTAAATCGCGATCCTATTGTGTCGCCCTATACAGGAATTTCTTATCCGCGTTCTTACTTTGAAGTTGCAGCAGCTGAAGCAAATAATGAAGAAGAAGTTGATACTGAGGAGCTTGATACAGCACTTGAAAAATCTGCTTTTATGCTTCTTGAAGATGATGATGTGGATTCTAAAGATGACGATCTTCCTGATTTAGAAGATAGTGATGTAGATCTTGGTGATGATGATGATACATTTTTGTCTCATGATGGTGACGATGAAGATGATGACGTTACTGATATTCTCGGAGGCGGTGTTTCTAATGATGACGATGCTTAAAAGAAGTAAAAGAGGACATCTTTATCTATTGAATGTAAATTCTTCTTGATCTTCAATTTTGATCGTTCTAGAAAAGCTGGAATTGTATACTGTCTTTTTGGGACAATTTGTTTTTATAGGGGCTATAGCTCAGCTGGGAGAGCGCTTGCATGGCATGCAAGAGGTCAGCGGTTCGATCCCGCTTAGCTCCACCAAAAAGACCAACTGTTCTATCAAGGGAATCAATTACAATAAAAGATGTGTGCATCAATTTAAAAGGTTTATGTGCTATTTAATTATCATTCCAATAGCGCCTGTTCCTTGCATCTTAATGATATTATAATACATTTTTAATCATTTGTTGGATTATAAAATTTACTGTCGCAACCGTGAAAGTAGATAATTTTTTATGCTTTGCACAGAAATAGAAAATGAGCTGTTTAACCTGCGCCTTGTCTTAAAGGACAAAATTTGAATTTCCTTTACCACAATATTTCCACAAATATCATAATATGTTGGTTACCGGTATCTTTTTAAAAGATATGAAGTACTTAAACAAAGAGTAGAGAATAAAATATTAAAATATACTTCTCAATTATTGCGAATCAGAACTTTTTTCGAGTATTTTTAGCCTGATCAGATGTTCTGCCAATTAAAAATTATCCACCTTGAGTAGCGTATACCTGCTCAATACTAAGGTATATTAATACTTAAATAATATATTGAATCAATTAATTTTTTTCCTTGCACGTCATAAACAAGGTCGAGGTGTAAGAGCAAAGTGGTGCTATCATTATATGTGCTAATTCCCAATGTTACGGATAATTCTCACATTTGAGAATGTATGTTCATAAAAAAACATTTTTAGTCTTTTCTTTCACAGTTTTTATCCACATACCCATTGTGCTTGTTATGTGCAAGCCAATGGTTTTATTGATTCAACCTCAAGAGATCTGAAACGATAAAACCCTACGCCATTCGAGATTCTTACTTTAATATGAATAACGATATATTATCTTTATAAATCAATATGCTTAAACCATTTAAGAAAAAGAATAAAAATGCTTCTCATAAATATTCTCAAATGCAAAAGCTATCACAACATTGGAGACTGACTTGTTACTTCATAGGCGTTACAAATCTTTCTCTGAATATTCCCTACCCTGAATATTCATTGTGTGTAAAGTTGCATATACCTTATCATCCTATAAACGGGAGTGTTTTTACAATACAATAAGATAACTTCTTTCAATTAAGATGAACTGGATGGACGACTATGTTTTATTTCATACAATACTAAATACACTTAGTTTTTTTGAAGACTGTAGCGCCCTCTTTATACAAAACAACGTTTTTTCGTTTAATGCATTTCTCGTTTTCTTATATTGAATATTTTACCCTTTTTATGATGCCCGAATTGCATTTGTTTTAATTGCTATTTTATACACTTAACAAAGAAAATATTCATATAATAATCAGCCAGTAATACGCATAATGAAAATAAAAAATGATATTATATTTTAAAATTTTTCTTCAATAACCTCTAGTACTTAGCCCAATGCGAAATGCCAACACTAAATAGAAAATGGTTTCTATTATAAATTTTTTTAACAAAGGAGGTAAAAATGTCGAGAGTATCTTCAAATATATTGTGTATTGCAAAAACTTTCTGTTGCTTGAGTTTATTCTAAAAAATAACAATTTATTTCATTGAACGATCGGAAAAACGACACTATTTTATCATATCATGCGGAATTTTGCTTTCGAATAATTTTATCCCATCAATTCCCTGATTGAGATTTTCAAAAATCTTCCCTAATGCCATCCACATCTTTTTAATTGCTGTTCATAGAGCCTCGATATCCTTGCCATGCGCTGTGCTGTCTGTGAAAGCGCAGCACTGACATGCCCACCACTACGTGCATAAGCACCATGCCCCATATGATAATTTAAATAAAGGCTATATGCATCATCAAACCTCACCCCATTGCGTTGAACACTTTGGCGATGATACCAAGCAACAAAATCAGCAGCATCTGCGAAATTCGTACGCCATGCAAAAGACTTTCCTGTAGAGCGAAGATACATTGCCCATGTACTATCAAGCGCTTGAGCATAACCATAAGCTGTCGACCGACGCTTCCATGGAATAAAACCAAGTAGTTTTTTGCGTGGAGGACGTGCATTGTGACGAAAGCTCGATTCCATCCTAATGGTTGCAAGAATAATAGGCATAGGAATTCCATAGCGCATTTCCGCTCTTTGAGACACCTTACCCCAATTGTCAAAAAAACCATTTTTTTGTGCTAAAATAGCACAAGCATTATTTGTGTGGATGGGAGTGGTTGTTGCGCATCCCTCTAGCAAAAACACCAGTGCCCCTAAAAACAAAAGGTGTCGCATATTCCTATTCCTCTCGTTTAAGAAATAAAACAAGATAGAGATACTAAAAAATGATTACCAATCAATAAAGAACATGATCTAACTTGTAATATTTAAGAAGCTTGCTTTGCTTTATTCCTCATCAGCAAAACGCAATGTTTGCGACTGAGCCAATGTTGTCATTTTTGTTGGTTCAGAGTAATTTTCTTTTAATTCGACAGTTTCAATGCGATTTGCCCGTTTCATGATTTTGGAGGACGATATCAAAATTCCCTCTATATCTTCACCTGCTTTATGAAAGTGCTTCTGTAGTGCGCGAACACGCGTATCCATTCGTCCAAAATCTTCCATCAATTTTGCTACTTCTGATTGAATTAAATGCGCTTGTTCACGCATACGCGCATCTTTCATAATGGTTTGTACCACTTGGACAGAGAGCATCAACAAAGATGGTGAAACAATAATCACATGGGCTCTATTGGATTTTTGTACCAATGCCTCAAAATCCTCATAAATTGTTGCGAAAATCGATTCAGATGGCACAAAAAGGAAAGCAGTGTCATGGGTTTCTCCAGGAATCAAATATTTTTGTGCAATATCACGAATATGAACTTCCATATCGGTACGAAATTGGCGTTCTGCCTCTTGACGCTCTTGCGCTGATTCTGCCTTACGCATAGCATTCCAAGCTTCCAGAGGAAATTTAGCATCAACAACAAGAGAAGGAGCTTTATTGGGCATATGAATGAGACAATCTGGGCGCTTTCCATTGGAAAGAACAGCCTGAAAAGCATAAGCGTTTGTTGGTAAGGCATCGGCAATAATTGCTTCCATCCGCCCTTGACCGAAAGTACCACGCGTCTGCTTATTGCTTAAAATGGACTGCAACTGAACAACTTGTCCCGTAAGCGATTGAATATTATTTTGTGCTGCATCAATCACTGCTAAACGCTCTTGCAAACGATTCAAATTTTCATAAGTGGATTTGGTCTGTACCTGAAGTGTTTGGCCTAAGCTTGTTGTCATCCCATTGAGTTGCTCACTGAGTGATTTATTCAATTCAGCCTGCCGTTGACCAAAAATTTCCGCCATCGTTTGCATTCGTCCTTGCATTTCAGCTTGTGTTTTCAGCAAGGTAGCCATCTGCATTTGTGCCTCACGTGCGCGTTCAGCAATTTCATTTTCCAAAAATGCTTTTTTTCGATGAGAATGTATCAACATAAAAAATGCCAAACAGACAAGTATAAATAAAAGCAAAAGCATTAGTTTAGAAAAAAAATCACCAGCGAGTATGGAAAAAAACGAATCAAACATAAATTGTAATATAACGCTCTTATTGTAAAAAAACGCAAGAATCCGTTATTCAATATTGACCAATAACAAACCATTGATTAATCTCTACTTATGCCAATGAGATCTTTAGTTACTTTACCTGATCCGATTTTACGGGAAGTGTCCAAACCTGTTGAGCAGGTCGATTCAGCTCTCCAAAAACTTGCGGATGACATGTTGGAAACCATGTATAATTCTAAGGGCGTTGGTCTTGCTGCTATTCAAATTGGTATACCGCTACGTATGTTGGTTATAGATGTCTCTGGAAATTCTGAAGATGAGCAGGAAAAACCACTTGTTATTATCAACCCTGAAATTTTATGGCTTTCAGATGAGCGTAATATTTACAAAGAAGGTTGTCTTTCTATTCCTGATTATTTTGCAGAAGTTGAACGTCCTAAACGCCTTCGTGTTCGCTATCAGAACCGTGAAGGAAAACAAACAGAAATTGAAGCAGACGATCTCTTAGCAACTTGCTTACAGCATGAAATTGATCATTTAGATGGGCGCCTTTTTATTGATTACATTTCAAAGATCAAACGCGATATGGTGATACGAAAATTTAAAAAACGCGCAAAAGAAAAAAACATGCAGGAAGCAGTTTTGTAATGGCTTTACGATTAAGTTTTATGGGAACACCAGATTTTTCTGTTCCTATTTTACATGCTTTATTGGATGCAGGTCATGATGTTGTTGCTGTTTATAGTCAACCCCCTCGCCCAGCAGGACGTCGAGGGCTTAAATTAATCCCCTCCGCTGTTCACACCGTAGCAAAAGAAAAATCCATTCCTGTCTTCACGCCTCAAACACTCAAAACAATCGAACAACAGGAGCAATTTGCAGCACTTTCTGTTGATGCTGCTATTGTGGTGGCTTATGGACTCCTTTTACCCAAAGCTATTCTCGAAACGCCACGTTTTGGTTGTTTTAATGCCCACGCTTCACTCTTACCACGTTGGCGTGGTGCTGCGCCTATTCAACGAGCAATTATGGCTGGTGATAAAGAAACAGGTATCATGATCATGAAAATGGATGAAGGACTTGATACGGGGCCTATCGCTCTTTCTCGCTCCATCCCCATTACTGATAACACCACCACTGCTGAGCTTTCAAACAGACTTTCACATATTGGCGCAGAACTTATGGTAGAGACTTTATCCACTCTTGAAAAAGGACAACTTAAACTGACCCCACAATCAGAAGAAGGCATCACCTATGCCGCCAAAATTAGAAAAGAAGAGACCCGCATTGATTGGACAAAACCTGCAGAGTTTATTCATAGGCATATTCGCGCGCTCTCTCCCTCTCCTAGTTGCTGGTGCAATATGAATATCGGTGGACGAGAAGAACGTGTAAAAATTCTTGATAGTCGTTTAACAACAGGTCCTTCTCTTGAAATTGGACGGATAGAACCAGATTCTTTGATTATCCATTGTGGGCAAGGACGGATAGAAATAACCTCTCTCCAAAGATCTGGCGGTAAAATTCTTGAGTGCGCAACCTTTTTGCGAGGTGCTCATATTTCTGCTGTTTTTTAAGATGCCACGTTTTAAACTCACTCTTGAATATGATGGTTCAAATTATGCTGGTTGGCAGCGTCAAGCAAAACTTCACACGATACAAGGAGCTCTTGAACAAGCAATTTTTTGCTTTAGTGGACAACAATTGACCATAACAACAGCAGGAAGAACCGATGCGGGCGTACATGCTACGGGACAAGTTGCGCATGTTGATTTTGAAAAAAACTGGCTCTCCCATACTGTGCGTGACGCGCTCAATGCTCTTTTACGTAAACAGGGAGAGGCGATTTCAATCTTAAATGTAGAAAATGTCCCTGATGACTTTGATGCACGATTTTCCGCTGTAAAACGCCATTATCTTTTTAAAATACTTAATCGTCGCTCTCCACCAGCTTTAAATGCCAAACGCGTGTGGTGGATACCAAAACCTCTTCATGCTGAAGCCATGCATGAAGCTGCGCAAAAGCTTGTAGGACAACATGATTTTACAACTTTCCGTTCAGCACATTGCCAAGCCAAAAGCCCTATTCGCACCCTTGAACGTCTCGATATTCAAAGAGAAGGTGAAGAAATTTTCCTTTATGCACAAGCTCGTTCTTTTCTTCATCATCAAATCCGTTCATTCGCAGGAAGCCTCATGGAAGTGGGTATTGGACGTTGGACAGCTCAAGATCTCGAAACAGCTCTTCATGCTAAAGATCGTAAACGTTGTGGTGTTGTTGCCCCCCCCTCAGGACTTTATTTAACCAAAGTAGAGTATTAATTATCCTTCAAGAGTGAGCATCTCAAAAGTCGTTAAGGCAGTTTATAAAAAGAACGAATTTCTTCAAAAGCTTCTGCTGCTGTATTAACAAATTTCACAAAATTAATATCAGTAGGAGAAATTGTACCTTGTGCAGACAGATACTCAAAATTGACAGTATTGCTCCAAAATTCTTTGCCAAACAATAAAATTGGTACCTGTTTCATACGCCCCGTCTGTACTAAAGTTAACGTCTCAAACAGTTCATCCAGAGTTCCAAATCCGCCAGGGAAAATGGCTAGGGCTTTCGCTCGTACTAAAAAATGCATTTTGCGCATCCCCAAATAGTGGAAATTAAAACACAAATGCGGTGACACATACGAATTAGGCTCCTGCTCATGTGGTAAAATAATATTCAAGCCAATCGTTGGGGCACCAACATCACAAGCACCACGATTTCCCGCCTCCATGATTCCTGGTCCGCCCCCTGTAACAACCACAAATTCACGATATTGTGTCGTAGCAGAATAAAGTGAGCACAAACGTGCAAACTCTCTTGCTTCATCGTAATAATGTGACATAGCATGCAAATTTTTCTTTTGTATTTCATTCTTTGCAGCCCACGCTGCTTGCCCAGGTTCAGGAATACGCGCACCACCAAATAAAACAACTGTTGATTGAATATCATATTCTTTAAGGGTTATTTCCGGCTTTAAAAATTCAAGACTAATACGTTGTGAACGCAGCTCTGGACGCATCATAAAATCTTGATCGATATAGGCTAAACGATAAGTAGACGAACGCACCTGTGCTGAATTAGAGACTTTATGGATCTGTTGTAGAGCATCCTTCGTATGGAGAAGTGGCGTCCAGTTTTCTTGCTCCCTTTTTCTTTTTTCTTTACAGCTTTTTTTCATGCACCTGTCCTACTTCCTCATCGTTTTATTGACTGAACACATTTCTTCGCGTAGTTCATAGAGAATAAATCTTGAAGCTTTCAACTTGTTTAACGGAACTCTCGTCATGACCCATATCACACAACTTGAAATTATTATCGAACAAGCTTTTGACGATCGCGATTCTATCGATACTACCACAAAAGGCGAAATACGTGAGAGTGTTGAACATGCATTGAACCTTCTTGATAAAGGTGAAATCCGTGTTGCAGAACGACAAAAAAATGGACAATGGCATGTTCATCAATGGTTGAAAAAAGCGGTTTTACTCTCTTTTCGGCTTAATCCTATGCAAATTATTACTGGTGGAATCAATGGGACACATTGGTGGGATAAAGTTCCTTCAAAATTCTCTGGTTGGCAAGAGGCAGATTTTAAAAGTGCTGATTTCCGTTCCGTTCCTGGAGCCATTGTACGTCATTCTGCTTACATTGCACCCAATGTTATATTGATGCCATCCTTTGTCAATCTTGGTGCTTTTATCGATGAGGGCACAATGGTTGATACATGGACCACCGTTGGTTCTTGTGCACAAATTGGTAAACATGTCCATCTTTCTGGCGGTGTTGGTATTGGAGGTGTTTTAGAACCACTGCAAGCAAATCCAACAATCATTGAAGATCATTGCTTTATCGGTGCTCGCTCTGAAATTGTTGAAGGCTGTATTATCCGTGAAGGTGCTGTTTTGGGAATGGGAGTCTTTATTGGAAAATCAACAAAGATTATTGATCGTACAACAGGTGAAATTTTTATTGGTGAAGTACCAGCCTATTCAGTGGTTGTACCAGGTTCTCTCCCCGGAAAACCTTTACCAAATGGTGAAGCAGGCCCAAACCTTTATTGTGCTGTTATTGTAAAACGCGTTGATCAAAAAACACGAGAAAAAACATCTATTAATGATCTTTTACGTTCTTAGACACAAGATTAATGCATAATAATATTGCCTCGTTTTTTAACTTGAATAATAACCTCGAATACAAGGATTCTCTCATTTCAAATCCTTTCATAGTGAATCAATCACTATCATTTCCTTGCTCGTTACAAACACAGTTGGTATGTGGGTAAGAAACACTTCAAGAAAAGAGTGAAATACCTTTAATGAATTCTCTCAAGTGATAAGGACTGTCATAATATTTTGAGCTGAAAAAGAGTATGATGGGTGCGCTTTGCACCTTTCTGACGCGTAAAAGCGGTAATGCCAAATGGACTTTATATCATTCACAGTGTATTTTACGTTATATTTTTCACAGCCCCCGTTGTGAAATGGAGTTTGATGTATTGAGTGATGATTTACGAAAACGAGCACGCCAATATGCAACATAAATGTATTTTGTTTAAAGCATTCTGTTTTACGTGAGAAAGTGACACCATTATGCAATACACAAGAACATGAAGCACGACGCAATTCTATTTAAAAGTGTTCTTTAAACACCTGAACCAATCGACAAAAGCAAAAGCGCAATCAATGAGAGAAAATACCCCTTTTTTCATTATTTGTTCATTTTGAGCGCTTGAATAAATGCCGATTGTGGAATTTCTACTTTTCCAAATTGGCGCATCCGCTTTTTGCCTTCTTTTTGCTTTTCCAAAAGTTTGCGCTTACGCGTAACATCACCCCCGTAACATTTCGCTGTTACATCTTTACGCAAAGCACGAATCGTTTCGCGCGCTATAACTTTACCACCAATAGCCGCTTGAACTGGAATCTGAAACATATGCTGAGGAATAAGATCTTTCAGTTTTTCGCACATTGAACGCCCACGCTTTTCTGCAATCGTGCGGTGAACAAGCATCGATAATGCATCAATAGGCTCTCCATTCACCAAAATAGACATTTTAACTAAATCACCTTCTGCATAATCTGTCATTTGATAATCAAAAGAAGCATAACCCTTTGAGATTGATTTTAGCCGGTCATAAAAATCAAAAACAACTTCATTCAGTGGTAAATCATACGTTACCATAGCACGGGTTCCAACATAGGATAACCCAACCTGTACCCCGCGCCGCTCTTGGCATAGCTCTAAAATTGACCCAAGATAATTATCAGGAGTCATGATTGTCGCCCGAATCCACGGTTCTTCTATGGAAGAAATTTTAACCACATCAGGCATATCCGCTGGATTGTGCAACTCTTTAACAGAACCATCATTCATATTCATGCGATAAACAACTGAAGGTGCTGTCGCGATTAAATCCAAATTAAACTCACGCTCTAATCGCTCTTGAATAATTTCAAGATGCAGAAGTCCCAAAAAGCCACAGCGAAAACCAAACCCCAAAGCCGCAGATGTTTCCATTTCAAAAGAAAAACTCGCATCATTTAAGCGTAATTTGCCCATGGCTGCACGCAAATCATCAAAATCGGCAGCATCAATTGGAAAAAGTCCACAAAAGACAACCGGTTGCGCAGGCTTAAAACCAGGTAAAGCATTTTCACAAGGACGGCGCTCTTCAGTAATCGTATCCCCAACCCGTGTATCTGCTACCTCTTTGATAGAAGCAGTGATAAAACCAATCTCGCCCGGTCCTAATTCATCAACCTGTACCATTTTAGGTGTAAACACCCCAACGCGCTCAACTGGATATTTTGCTCCTGTACCCATCATACGAATGGTTTGGCCTTTTTTTAAAATACCATCTATCACCCGTACCAAAACAATGACACCAAGATATGCATCATACCAGCTATCAACCAACATTGCTTTCAAGGGATTTGCAACATCGCCTGTATGTGGAGGTGGTAATTGTGCAACAATTGCCTCCAGAACATCAGGAACACCCAAACCTGTTTTTGCTGATATTTCTACTGCTTGAGATGTATCAATGCCTATTACATCTTCAATTTGTTCTTTAACACGCTCAGGTTCTGCTGCTGGAAGATCAACTTTATTGAGAACAACAACCAACTCATGGGAATTATCAATGGCTTGATAAACATTTGCTAACGTCTGCGCCTCTACGCCTTGGCTTGCATCCACCACCAACAGAGAACCTTCACAAGCTGCCAATGAACGCGAAACCTCATAAGCAAAATCCACATGACCAGGTGTATCCATAAGATTTAAAATATAGGTTTCACCATTCTTTGCCTTATAGTGTAAACGTACCGTTTGTGCTTTAATAGTAATTCCACGTTCACGCTCAATATCCATGGAATCGAGTACTTGTTCTTTCATCTCACGTGTATCAAGCCCACCTGTTATTTGAATCAAACGATCAGCTAAAGTTGATTTGCCGTGATCAATATGCGCCACGATGGAAAAATTACGAATATAATTACGATCTATTGTCATATAAGGCGATTTAGCAAAGAATAATACAAAACGCAAAGACCAATTATGTTCCGGCTTCTATCAAAAGAATATAAACCTAAAAATCTTCTCAAAACACAACTTTTTATAGCCTAAAAAATGAGGCTTTTGTTTGCTAAATTAAATCCAAGGGTGATAAAATGATCCTTTCACATCTTATTTGATAACTCATATCTGTAGTAAGCCGGCACCATCACACACTTTGCCAGCCTCCAATATTACGACGATCCTTTACACTTGAAAAATTTTATAAGAGATATGCTTTTCTTGTACAGTCTTTACCCACATGCCCCCCACCCACTTGTGATGTGTAAGCAAGTGATTTGGATTGATTTAACATGAAAATGATTTGACGTGAGAAAATTTTACGGTATTCAGGGTTCTAATTCAATTGTGAATAATGCTATATTATAATTATAAATCAATGTATTATCATATTTATATGATGGGCGTGTATATCACTTAGGCTTGCAATAAAATTCGCAAGAAATGCTTTTTATTTGTACGCAATAATCTTCTTTTTTAGTAATCTTATATAAAATAACATGAATATCGAGGGAGTTCCTTCTCAATTTTTAAAAATTTAGAAATATGCTCTATTGAATGATGTTTTTATGTACTTTTTATACAACTCCTTCCTTCCTCCATTAAGCATAAAACACACCAATCCTCTTCGATTCATTGGATAACGCATTGATTTATAATGATCGTTTATTGTTTTGCGATTTAAATTAAAACTCTGAATATCGCGAGCCTCTCTCTTTCAAATGCCAAAGGCTATCATAATATTGAGAACTGATAAAGAAAATGCTAGTGCCCTTTATTTTAAGTAAAATGATGATGCTCTGTGGTTTTTCTATACTTCATGCGGACTGTCAATGAATATGATGTATATTGAGAAAATTATCTTTTAAAAAACGCTTTAATGTACAACGTTATGGGGGTACTTTGGGCGTTCTATTTTGCGTATGAAGCGTAACTCTATGAAGCGTAACTCTATTAAAGGACAAAAGAAATAACGTACGACAGTGCGTAATTTTCATTATTCAAAAACATTACCGTAGATGTTTTTGAAAGTTGTTAAAGCCAAATTTAAACATGATCGTTAATTTTTACCTTTATATCACCTCATGCTTTGGCTCAATGAAGGTTGTCTGCCCGGTTCAGAAATCAGACAAACAGATAGAAGCATACTATTTCTCCAATTTGGTATGCAAAAGCTGGAATAACTTATAGAACTTCTTAATCATCTGAATATTAAAAAAGCTCCAAAAATGAAAACTCTACAAGCAAAAAGCTCATGCAATAAAATCACAATAAAAAAATGTATAGCTAATCAATTTTTTTAATTGCTTTATTTTTTTTACGCCATTGTGAAGGTTGTAATTCAGCCACAATGATTCCAATCAGAATAAGCAAACCGCCCAATAAAGCTAAGGGAGATAAATGTTCTCCAGCCAAACGCCCAACAATACCAGCCCATACCGGTTCACCTGCGTAAATGAGTGTCGCACGCGTAGGGGAAATAGACTTTTGTGCCCAATTCATAGCTAATTGAATGATGGCACTCATTAATGCCAATCCTATACCAATATTAAACCAAACCCACGAAAATTCAGGGATGCTTTCACCCATCAACGGCATACAAGCAAATGAAAAAAAACCACTAAAAAATAACTGAATAATGGTTACACGCCGACTATCAACCTTGTTCGCAAAAATTCCGATGAGTATGACTTCTCCAGCAATCGCTAAAGCGCCTAACAAAGTTAAAATTTCGCCTTTTGAAAAATCAAAATTTCCCGGCTTTTGTCCTGAAATAAATACAAGCCCAATAAAAGCGAAAATAATGCCAATCCAACAAGCTAAACGGGGAGGTTTTTTAAAAGCAATCCATTGCAAAATTGGAACCATAGGTACATAAAGCGCTGTGATAAAAGCCGACTGACTACTAATAATCGTTTGAAGTCCAGCTGCTTGAAAAGCATAACCCAAAAACATGGCTAAACCAATCGCCATCCCAGCGAAAACTTCATAAACAGTTATCCCTTTTATAGAGCGCCAAAAAACTACCCCACATATAAGAGATGCAACAATAAAACGAAATCCAACAAAAAACAGAGGACCGCTATAGCGTACCGCAATGTGAATGACTAAAAATGTAATGCCCCACAATATTGTCGCAGTAAATATTGCCAATTCTGGCTTACTTAATAAAGGATATTTAAACTGTTTTAGATTCACCATGAAAAACTTTCTCTTCCAATTTTCCCCACAATTTATGAAACAATAAGCGTTCCAACTCCCTTTTCGGTAAACAGCTCTAGTAAAACAGAATGAGGAGTTTTACCATTTAAAATGACAACACCTTCCACACCATTTTGAAGGGCTTTTATGCAAGTCTCTACTTTTGGAATCATGCCTCCTGAAATTGTCCCATTTTTAATAAATTTCTCAGCTTCAGAAACTGTCAATTCTTTTAAAAGTTTACCCTGTTTATCCAAAACACCAGGAACATCAGTGAGAAATAAAAGGCGTTTAGCCTCTAATGCACCAGCAATAGCTCCAGCAAAAATATCAGCATTAATATTATAAGTTTTACCATCGCGTCCTGGAGCCACAGGAGCAAGAACCGGTATCATTTCAGAACATGCTAAAAGATCTAGCAACGTGCGGTCAACTTCAACAGGCTCACCAACAAACCCCAAATCTAAAACACGTTCAATATGCGAATCAGGATCAATAACAGTTTTATAAGCCTTTTCGGCAAAAACCATATTGCCATCCTTGCCGCATAATCCTATTGCCCATTCTCCCTCAGCATTGATGAGAGCAACAATTTCTTTATTTATGGAACCCGCTAAAACCATTTCAACCACTTCAACGATCCGCTCATCGGTTACCCGTAATCCGTTTTCAAATCGCGATTCAATCCCCATTTTCATTAAAATTTCAGCAATTTGAGGCCCACCACCATGAACAACAACAGGATTGATCCCCGATTGCTTTAATAGAGCAACATCACGCGCAAATGCTCGCCCCAAAGCAGGATCACCCATAGCATGGCCGCCATATTTTACCACGACCGTTTCATTTTCATATTTTTGCATATAGGGTAAAGCAGACGATAAAAATGCTGCTTGTTTTTCCAAAACATCTACATCACCGTTTTTAGCATCATCCATCAATAGAGCCTCCTCATCACTTTTTACCATCTCTTAATGAAATTTAGGAAAAGTGAAAACAATAAAACCAAACTTTACTCTATCCCCCCCCCTGAAAATCGTCAATTTTCCTCTAAATTACGAAAAAGGAATAGCGAAATGAAATACAAAAACTTCCTTTAAAAATTGACAGCGAAAAATTAAACAAAATAGGCGTAAAAAAACGTCATTATTTTATGATCTTATATATAAAATTGAAAAGCAAAATTTTGAAGCTACGCTGCACATTCAACTCATTAGTTTATCCCTATGGATACTTAACAATGAATAGGAATATATACAACCATTGATTTTTTAAGATAAAAATAAAGTTTCTTATAATAATAAAATTAACATATTCCTAAGATAAGAAATCACTCAACTGCTTTATAGCTTATCCCAATAAACTATAACTTTGGTTTTAAAAATTTGACTTTTTCTCAATCATAAAACATGAGGAAATGTCAACTGAACGCTCCTTATGGAGAATCATAATAAGTTGATTTATAATAATAATTTATCTTTTTATATCGTAAAATCGAAAAAAGGCTTTGCAACATTATCCATATATTGTGATAGCTCTTCAAAAGCATCTTCGTAAAAGCATTTAATTGTTTAGATTACTCTCTTCGTAAGATTTGATAAAATTTCTCATTTTTCATGATCTGTCATTAAGTTTTTCTTTTTGCATAGCAATACATGCTTGAATTATTCAATGTTTTTTAGAATTTTTAATTCTTTTAATTATGTTATTTTATGAAAAAAGATTCATTTCGTATACTTCTCTTTCCATATCACCAATCAATTTCAACAATATATCGTGCTGTTTTCTAAGCATATTGTGCTATTTTTTTATTGTATTTGTTTTTTCTTTTTAAAGGTAACTTCCTCTATCTTCCCACCAACTTTTTATTATGCCAATAAATTCAATTAAGTGAATTCCATCGAATCTGTTTCCCCACAAGAGAGATACATCGAATACCTCAAAAAGTGTTTTGTTATGTCTTCTTTAGCATTCAACACACATTATCTCATTCCACAATTTCTTTGGAACAAAATAAACTTGATTATAGTGTTTTTATTATCTGGAAGAACTATTTATGACATCAGAAATACAAAACTAAATCCGCATCTAAAAAGACATGATTACTGCTAAAAGCTAAGATGAGGCATGTAAAAGCTATTCCGAACAAAATAATCCTTATTTTAAAGGAAGCAGTGATTAAAACTATGAAAAATGCCAAAAATAAAATCGGTTATAAGAAGTTGATACTTTATTTGAAAAAGATGGATTGCCTAACAGCTTATTTAGCGTTTCTTGGCAAGCCGCTACCTATTTTATAGTTTTATTATAGAGCCTTTAAAAAGAAATTTTGAGTGAAAAAATAAACACCAAAAATACTGAATGCATAAAGGCAGTTATCATGACACTGGCAATATTTATTATCAATCACTCAATTGCGTTCTTATATGGATAAGCCCTTTTTAAAATGTCATAGACACTCAAAAATAAGACTTATCCATAAAACTCATGAAATATAAAAACTATCAGCAGCAGGAATTTATCCTAAATTAGCTGTCTCTCTCTTTTCTTTTCAAGAAAAAATGCTTTTCAAAGATAATGAGACAATAGAAAGCTTAATGAAAATAACTTTCCCACAGTTCTCTCTAATTATTCTGAGAACATTCACATAATTTTAACCAGAAATATTTTCAAAAAATTCTTTCATACGTGAAAAAAAACCATGTGATTGCGGTGAATTTTCATGATTTGAGAGTTTCTCAAATTTTTGCAACAATTCACGTTGTTCTTGCGTTAATTTCTGCGGTGTCTCAATCGTGATATGGATGTAAAGATCACCCCTTGCTTGCTGATGGCGCAACATGGGCATACCTTTGCCTCTAAGGCGGAATTGACGTCCATTTTGTGTCCCTTCTGGAATCTTAACGCGTGCTTTAACACCATCAAGGTCGGAAACTTCAAACTCTCCTCCTAAAGCAGCTGTTACCATTGAAATAGGAACGCGACAGTGAAGATCTGCTCCTTCTCGCTGAAAAAACTCATGCGGTTTAATGGAAAGGAAAATATAAAGATCACCATTGGGGCCACCACGAATACCAGCATCACCCTCACCAGAAAGGCGAATACGCGTTCCATCTTCAATACCAGCTGGAACATTTACGCTTAATGAACGTTTTTTCTCTATACGCCGTGTCCCCTGACATTTGGGGCATGGATCCGTAATAGTTTCACCACGTCCATGACATGTAGGACATGTCCGCTCAATAGAAAAGAAACCCTGTGCAGCACGCACACGACCAGATCCATGACATGTTCCACAAACTTGCGGCTTAGAGCCTTTTCTCGCTCCTGATCCTTCACAAACATCACACGTAACGGAACTGGGAATATTAATTTCTGCAGTTTTTCCTGAAAATGCCTCTTCTAAAGTCACTTCCATATTATAACTCAAATCTGCGCCACGTTCGCGACTATCACCACGCTTACGGTGTGTCCCTCCCATAATCTCACCAAAAAAGTCTTCGAAAATATCCGCAAATCCACCACCAGCAGCAAAACCACCAAAGGGATTTGCTCCCCCTTGACCACCGCTATTTTCAAAGGCCGCATGGCCAAATCGATCATAAGCAGCACGCTTCTGGGGATCTTTAAGAACTTCATAGGCTTCGCCAATTTCTTTGAATTTTCGCTCTGCCTCTTTATCCCCCGCGTTGCGATCAGGATGATATTGCATTGCCAACTTACGAAAAGCAGATTTCAACTTTTTATCATCACATTCGCGAGTCACGCCAAGAATTTCATAATAGTCAACCTTCATCATGTATTCCTGATAATTTTTCTGTCATCCATCTTTATGGATAATATTGCTTTTAATTTATATTTTTAGCAACAAAGTTGCAACTTATCTCAAATAATAAAGCCCAGCCTTATATTTCAAAGGCCGGGTTTATCAATTAATCAACACATATGCTGACACTATTTCTTCTTATCATTAACTTCTTCAAAATCAGCATCAACAACATCATCATTCTTTGCCTCTGTTTCAGTGTCAGCGCTCGCTGCTTGTGAGGCTTCGTACATAGCCTGTCCAAGTTTCATACTGACTTCTGCTAATTTTTGCATCTTTGTTGTTACTTCTTCCGTATCACTGCCTTCAAGCGCAGATTTCAAATCAGATATTGCTGTTTCAATCTGTCCCTTTTCTTCAGCTGATACTTTATCGCCATATTCATTGAGCGACTTTTCAGTTGAATGAATAAGAGCCTCCGCTTGATTTCTAGCTTCAACACCTTCACGGCGTTTTTTATCCTCAGCCGCGTGCTCTTCTGCATCCTTTACCATTTTTTCAATATCAGCATCACTTAAACCACCTGATGCCTGAATACGAATTTGATGCTCTTTACCTGTTCCCTTATCTTTGGCCGAAACATTAACAATACCATTCGCATCAATATCAAAAGTAACTTCAATTTGAGGTATACCACGTGGGGCTGGAGGAATACCAACAAGATCAAATTGAGCCAATAACTTATTATCACTTGCCATTTCCCGTTCACCTTGGAAAACACGAATCGTCACAGCACTCTGGTTATCATCAGCTGTCGAAAAAACTTGCGATTTTTTCGTCGGGATAGTGGTATTGCGCTCAATAAGGCGTGTGAAAACCCCACCCAAGGTTTCAATACCCAAAGATAAAGGTGTTACATCTAGCAACAACACATCTTTGACATCGCCTTGCAATACACCTCCTTGGATGGCAGCACCCATTGCGACCACTTCATCAGGATTAACGCCTTTGTGTGGATCCTTACCAAAGAAGCTCTGCACAACTTGCTGAATCTTGGGCATACGTGTCATTCCACCCACTAAAACAACTTCGTCAATCTCACCGGCCTTTAATCCAGCATCTTTCAACGCAGCTTTACAAGGTTCAATGGTACGCTGCACTAAATCGTCAACGAGAGATTCAAATTTTGCCCGAGTCAATTTCATTGTTAAGTGCTTGGGACCTGATTGATCTGCCGTGATAAATGGTAAATTGATTTCTGTTTGCTGTGACGAAGAAAGCTCAATTTTTGCTTTTTCTGCCGCTTCTTTTAAGCGCTGTAAAGCGAGTTTATCATTTTTCAGATCAATTCCTTGTTCTTTTTTGAATTCATCGGCAAAATAACCGACCAAGCGCATGTCAAAGTCTTCACCCCCTAAAAACGTATCCCCATTGGTTGACTTAACTTCAAAAACGCCATCTCCAATTTCAAGGACTGAAATATCAAATGTACCACCACCAAGGTCGTAAACAGCAATTGTTTTTCCGTCCTTTTTGTCCAAACCATAAGCTAAAGCAGCAGCAGTTGGCTCATTAATAATCCGTAAAACTTCAAGTCCAGCAATTTTACCTGCATCTTTCGTGGCTTGACGTTGCGCATCATTAAAATAAGCAGGAACCGTAATAACGGCTTGTTCAACTTTTTCACCAAGATAAGATTCTGCTGTTTCCTTCATCTTTTGCAAAATCATAGCTGAAATTTGTGACGGAGAATATTTCTTTCCCGCCTCTTCAACCCATGCATCACCATTGTCACCTTTAACAATTTTATAAGGAACAAGCGCTTTATCTTTTTCAACCATAGGGTCATCAAAACGGCGCCCTATCAAACGTTTAACTGCAAAAACTGTCCCTTCAGGATTTGTCACCGCCTGCCGTTTAGCAGGCTGCCCAACAAGCCGCTCCCCCCCATCAGTAAAGGCAACAACGGAAGGTGTTGTTCGCGCTCCTTCTGAGTTTTCAATAACTTTTGCGTTTTTGCCATCCATAACAGCCACACAAGAGTTCGTTGTCCCCAAATCAATACCAATTACTTTTGCCATATTATAATCTCCATTCAGCAAGCTACCTCAACCTTCATAAAGCATCTTTTTAAGATAGCTCCTCATAACACCTAAAGCCCGTATATTGCTTCAAGCAATATAAATAATAATAAACTGCAAGTCGCAACAAGCCTTGCTGCCTCGTATATAAGAACAGGCTTTTATTGCTACAAGAGAATAATGAGAGAAACATCTCCAAAATAAAAAATTTATTTTAAAATAGGCACTCTAATGACCCATAAATACCATATTTATGAGAGACTTGAGAGCATAATATATTTTTCTTGCAATTCTCAAAAAATATATCTTTCTATAAAAATTAAAAAATAAAAGAATGATTGCACTCTCGCTCTTGATCTTCTCATCATTGATAAAATCATACTCACGTAAAAGCTTTTTAAAAGGCGAATAATTTATATCACAAATATTATAAATTTTCCTTGGACTAAAATAGTCATCATATCTAATGCTCATATCAGTAAAGGTATTATCTATCGATCTCCTTTCAAAAATTCTCCTTCTAACGGTCTCATTGTTTGCGGCTATTTGAAATCTGTGCTTTAAATTCATCTAAAGCGTTTTTTCTTAACTGTATAATTTTGAACTTTGAAAATATATAAAAATACCTCTGTATAAACGCTTTAAAATGCCAAGAGCTGTCATAATATTAAAATTGGTAAAGTAGTTGATGATTGTTCTGTATTATATCTTCATTAAGTAAAATAGTAGTGCATCATAGATTTTATACCATTTGCAAATACTATTTATGAGATGAACACGGAAGCGTTAAGAGGTGTGTTGTCATTGTAAATCTTACTGTCTTCTTTTAAATTTCAAGAATTCTATGATTTTTATATTCAAATCAATTTCATTTTAGCATTTCTTTCTTTTATTTTAAATAAAAGCTCTGCTAAAATAAAAATATTCAAAGTGTGAATCTTATGAAGGAGGGTAAATCAATGATGACATCTATTATTAAAAAAATAACAAATCTCATCTTTAAGAATATAATACATACACAATATCCATACAAAAAGGTTATCATAAATATCGTGTGTGCTCTTCTCTTTGCTGGTATAACCTTGCCAGCAGGTGCTCAGCAATATAAACTTGGCGACATAGAAATTCTCAATCCTTGGACACGCGAAACACCTAGAGGTATAAGAGTTGGTAGCGGTTATCTCTACATTATTAATCACAGTAATACCCCAGACCGTTTGGTTTCTATTTCCACAAACGGAGTAAAAACAACAGAGATACATTCTATGGCTGTCGTTAATGATATTATGAAAATGGAAAAAATGCACAATGGCATTGAAATTCCGGGAAATGGCGAAATCACGCTTAAGCCTGGCGGTGATCATATTATGTTCATGGGGCTTTCACAACCATTTAAGTTAGGTGATAAAATTAGCGCAAAATTAACATTTGAGAAAGCAGGAACCATTGATGTTGATTTCTCTGTAAACGCTATGAAAGTACCATCACCTTCTAAATCCTCTCCTGTTCACTAAGCTCCTTTTATTATAAATACACACTTTATAAAATGAAGAAGCGTGAAATTTTTTTACGCTTCTTTATTTTTTGTTTAATGCCATCAGTAAAAAATTATCCCCTTTGATGAATTAACTATGGTCAATTTCAGGAATACGTAAAACTTGTCCAGGATAAATTTTATCGGGAGATTTTAGCATTGGCTTATTGGCTTCAAAAATAAATGTGTTTTTATTACCTTGCCCTTTTCCATAAACCTCTTCAGCAATTTTCCAAAGATTATCACCAGATTTAACCTCATAAAAGCGAGAAGTTTTTCTAGGCGTTGTATCTATAACCTTTAATTGATTAACATCTACAGAAGAGATACCTTGTGAATTGCCAACAACCAGCAGTGCTTTTTCAAGTGTTTCCCTATCTGGAACTTCACCGCTTAAAATAGCTTTACCGTCTTCAACTTGAATATTGACTTTTTCTGTACCGAGTTGAAAATGATCAAATGCTCTCTTAAAATCCTTTTCTTTTGGTTCATGGTCCCCAATACCTAACTTTTCCCCTACAGTTTTAATAAAATTAAAAAATCCCATTACGACCTCCTTTCGTGTAGCAGAAACAAATTTTTGTGCATATATTGCCACATTCTTTTCTTTGCTCTTAAAACACATAGGCAGATTTTCTAAACTTCAACAATCAAAACTACATCTGTTCAATTATGAGACAAATACAATAATAAACTTTGTAATAAACCTTGATAAAAAAAGCCTTTATGAAAATTTTCTCTCAAATGAAGGGATCTTAATAGACGTAGAAACATTATAAATTATGAAAGCAAAACAAGATTTTACAGTAATGACAAAAGGTTTTTTACTTTGCTACAATTTGTATCATATTTGTTTTGCAAAAAAAATATGAACTCCCATATAAATAAGTGTGGGTAATTTGCTACCACAGCAATAGAAAGGTCTAAGAAACCATGAAAGATACACCAACAATCACGCAAACGATTGTACTTGTTGATGATGATCGCAATATTTTGACATCTTTATCTTTTGCGCTTGAGACAGAAGGATATCGGGTTGAAAGCTATACAGATGGAGCATCTGCACTCAAGGGTCTCACACTTCACCCTCCACACTTAGCTATTTTTGATATTAAAATGCCCCGAATGGATGGGATGGAACTTTTGCGTCGTTTGCGTCAAAAATCTGATCTTCCAGTTATTTTTCTTACCTCTAAAGATGATGAAATTGATGAATTATTTGGTCTCAAAATGGGAGCTGATGATTTTATTACTAAACCTTTCTCCCAACGTCTTCTTATTGAACGCGTGAAAGCTATTTTACGCCGTTCTAATGCACGTAACCAACCGCTTTCTACAGGAACTTCTTCCACCTCTTCTCTCAAACGCGGAGATCTTGTGATGGATCAAGAACGCCACACCTGTACATGGAAAGATAAACCTGTTATTTTAACCGTTACGGAATTTTTGATTCTGCAAACCTTAGCACAAAGACCAGGAGTTGTAAAAAGTCGTGATGCTTTAATGGATGCTGCTTATAGTGATCAAGTCTACGTAGATGATCGCACCATTGATAGTCACATTAAACGTCTGCGTAAAAAGTTTAAACAAGTGGATGATGATTTTGCAATGATTGAAACACTTTATGGTGTAGGTTATCGTTTCCACGAGGTGTAAAACTACTTTGTCGCAAAAATTTGAATGGCAATCAAATCGATGACAGACAATTCTCAACTGGAAACTTTACAAAAAACAACCGTTAATGGTACATCCTCAACGCCATTTCTTATGTTCGCTCGTTTGCATCTTCGAACACAACGTCTCTTTAGACAATTGCTTTTTTCCAGCCTCACACGTCGCATTGTTATATTAAACATTGCTGCTCTTGCCGTTTTAGTTACAGGCATTTTATACCTTAACCAATTTCGCGATGGTTTAATTGAAGCAAAAATCAAAAGTTTATGTACCCAAGGAAAAATTATTGCTGGGGCTATTGCTGCTTCTGCAACAGTAGATACAAATTCTATCCTCATTGACCCTCAAAAACTCTTAGAGTTACAGACTGGTGAAAGCGTTACACCCGCTCCTCAATCAACCGATTCTTGGGATTTTCCTATTAACCCTGAGCAAGTTGCCCCTCTTTTACGGCGTCTTATTACACCTAAAACGACAAGAGCACGTATCTATGATCGTGATGCTACTCTCCTTCTTGATTCGCGCGTTCTTTATTCTAGTGGAGAAGTTTTTAGTTATGATTTACCCCCACTTAAAACAGAACAAAACATGTGGGATCGCCTTACTTCATGGTATTCAAGCGCATTTTATGGCAAAGGTATTGCTCTTGACAGAGAACAAACAAAAACCAGTGGTATTGCTTATCCAGAAGTGTACCGCGCATTAAACGGATCTCTTGCTACGGCTAAAAGACGCAACAGACAAGGGCAATTAATTGTTTCTGTTGCCGTTCCTGTTCAACGCTATCGCGCAGTGGTTGGAGCTCTTCTTCTTTCAACCACTGGTTCCGATATTGATAACATTGTAAAAGGCGAAAGACTGGTTATCTTTAAAGTTTTTGCCGTTGTAGGTAGCGTACTTTTGGTTCTTTCTCTCTTTTTGGCCCATACGATTGCCCATCCATTAAGTAAATTATCTGCCTCGGCTAATCGAGTGCGTAATGGCAATAATCAGCGTGTAGAAATTCCTGATTTTTCAATGCGTGAAGATGAAATTGGTCACCTTTCAACTTCTATTCGTGATATGACCAATGCCCTTTATATGCGTATTGAAGCCATTGAACGTTTTGCTGCTGATGTAAGCCACGAATTAAAAAATCCTCTCACCTCCCTACGCAGTGCTGTTGAAACGCTCCCTCTGGCTAAAAATGAAGAAGCACAAGAAAAATTGCTGGAAATTATTCAACATGATGTGCGCCGCCTTGATCGGTTGATTACAGATATTTCTGATGCATCGCGACTCGATGCAGAGCTTGCACGAGAAACCGCAGAGATTGTTGATATGACACCGCTTTTGGAAAGTCTTGTTCATGCTGTTCAGGAAGTGTATCGTAATACGCAAACTATTGATATAAGCCTTAATATTGTCCCACGTCCTTATGGAAAAGCTTATCTTGTATTGGGACATGAACTTCGTTTAGGACAAGTGATTTCAAATCTTCTTGAAAATGCGCGTTCTTTTATTCCTCGGAATCGTGGCAAAATTTGCATTACTATGAAAAGCCATGCTTCAACCCTTATTTTAACCATTGAAGATAATGGCCCAGGTATTCGTTCAGAAAATATTGAACGCATTTTTGAACGTTTTTACACAGATCGACCAAATGAAGATGCTTTTGGACAAAACTCTGGACTTGGCCTTTCTATTAGTCGGCAAATCATCGAGGCTCATAATGGGACAATTACAGCCGAAAATATTATTGATCCTACACTTGGGAAGTGTAAAACTGGTGCACGTTTTACTATTATGCTTCCGCTTGCTAAATAAATCTTTTATCCAAAGTAAAAAACATGAAAACAAAATGTGAAATACTCCACGCAAATTGCCTTCAACTAGGCGGCAAGGGGCTGTTAATTATAGGTCCATCTGGATCAGGAAAATCAACCATCACCCTTTCTTTGCTTGACCGCGCTGAGTGGTCAAAACGTGAAGCGAAGCTTATCAGTGATGATTATACAATGTTGCGTGCGGAAAATGGAAAGCTTCACGGATACACTCCTGATAATTTAGAGGGCGGCATCGAGATTCGTGGCGTTGGTCTTTATATGATAGAATTTGAAAAGCACACAACTATCGATTGTGTTATTTTTCTCGGTCCGGAATATGAACGTTTTTCCACAAATAAAACTTTTCAATTTGAAAATTTGCACATTCCTCTTTTAAAACTTCCCTCTCTTCGTGAAGCCGATTGTACAGCCATTTGTCAAGCTATTGAAGCATTTTTGTTTAGAAAAATATGGCAAAAATCTGTCTAATTTTTTTCTAAAGATAAAAAAATCACAATTTTTGCCTTTTTTTTGCAAATTTTTCTTGGCAGCAAGATAAAGCCTTGTACAATGTCTTTCCCACCAACTATGGTTGGGTCTTATTAGTTAACAGGAGTTTGCGTAAATGATTGGACTCGTGCTTGTAACGCACGGTGAGCTGGCTGTCGAATTTTTACATGCCGTGGAACATGTTGTTGGAGTACAAGAAAAGTTCGCAACAATATGCGTTTATCCCGATGACGATATAGATCAGCGCCGAGGTGATATTATAGCCGCAGTAACCGATACAGATACGGATCATGGCGTCATCATATTAACAGATGTGTTCGGTGGAACACCATCAAATATAGCTATTCCTGCTATTGAAAAAGGACGCGTTGAAATGATTGCGGGTGTTAATTTGCCCATGCTTATTAAACTGATTTCTATTCGCAAATGTCCTGATATTTCATTATCAGACGCGTTAAGAATAGCACAAGAAGCAGGGCGTAAATATATTAATGTACCAAGTATGATTTTATAGCGGATAATAAAATACCAATGTTTTCCAAAGATACCCTCCCATGTATAAGTCGTCATTTCAATATCTGTAATAAACGTGGGTTGCATGCACGTGCTTCTGCAAAATTTGTACAAACTGTTGACAATTTTAATGTTACTGTTGAAGTTGAAAAGGACGGGAAAATTGTTGGCGGATCATCAATTATGGGACTTATGATGCTAGCGGCTTCATCCGGTTGCAACCTCACCATTCGTGTTTCAGGACCAGAAGCAACAGATGCTCTTAATGCTCTTGAAAAGCTCATCAATAACAACTTTGGAGAGGAAAACTAGTGCTTTTTCATCATAAACAAAGATGATAATTCTTAGAAAATAGGAACTTTCCGTCATTATTTTGAATTTTAATTTCTCTTCCCGCTTTTATACCAATATTCATATCCATTATAGATTGGCATAATTATCATAAATGTAAAAGCTTATAGTAATTTTGTTATGCTCGATTTTTTTCTTCCTTTCCTAACATTATTTGACCAATTTGAATAGTTTTGCGTATTATGGCTATTCCCCGACTTAATCATATAATTAAATTTTTACAGAAAAGAGTACTCTTTACCTTGTATTAAAGTATGCTTTATTTTAGGCTAAAGATAAATGTCAAAATAATTTCGCACATCAAAAATCTATCAACTTTTCTTATTTTCTGCTAACTTTGTAGCCTTTATAATACACAAGTAATCTTCCATTGCACATCATTGTGATACAGATCCTGAAAACGCAATTCTTATCAATGTCATAACCATTTTCTTAAAACGAATAAGCTTTGTACGCTCATAATTATAGTAAGCATTTTTTAGACATTCTTTTTCTATATTATTGCCTTGTTTTCTGTGGTACGTGCCCCGCCCTTATTATCTATATTGTGCTTGGGATAGCATCTTTCATTATCAGGAGATAATATCATGGGTCGTCTATTTAGTGCTCTTCAGATTCCTCAACAAACAACAAAAGCCCTCGTATCATTGCAAAATGGCTTACCAAAAGCGCAATGGATCAACCCGCAAAATTTTCATGTCACCTTATCTTTTTTTGGCGAAGTTGAAAGCTCCTTAGCAGATGAAATTATGCATACCTTTAACACTATAGAACTTCCTTCTTTTACGCTACAGATAAAAGGTTTTGAAGTTTTGGGTTCAGAAAATGCTCCTCATTCTCTTGTGGTTCGCATTGAACCTTGTGAAAAGCTTACTCTTTTACATGAAAAGATGCAATATATTCGGAATAAATTAGAGTTAAAGCCTGATGAAAGACTGTTCATTCCGCATATCACTCTTGCACGAATATTTGATATTAATCTTAAAGATCTTTCTTCTTATCTATCTTTTCAAGATGATTTTTTTGTCCCTCCTTTTGAAGTTGATCATTTTGTTTTATTGTTATCGGCCTCTCCCTTAAATAAGGCTCCCTATATTGTAAAAGGAAATTGGCCACTTCAAAAATTAAAGGGTGTTTGTCACACCCTTTAAAAACTCTTTGAGAAAAGACCCTATATATATGAAACTGCAGGGAATACTGCATTTTACGATAGAGGTTTGTTATTGATGTGTTTTAAGCCGAATCAGCTTCAACAGAAGCTTCTTTTGCTCCTCCTTTAGCTACACCCACTATAGCTGGACGTAACACCCTTTCCCCGATAATATAACCTGCCTGAACCACTTGTTGAACAGTATTATCTGGAACATCAGCATTGGGAATTTCAAACATCGCTTGATGAAAGTGAGGATCAAATTTTTGCCCCTCTGGATGAATTTTTTGCACCCCATGACGTTCTAATGCTGCCATCATGGCACGTTCAGTCATTTCAACGCCTTCTGCCAATGATTTCAAACCAGCATCACTCTCCCGTGCACCTTCTGGAATAGCTTCCAAAGCACGATTGAGATTGTCAGAAACCGATAACATATCCCGTGCAAAATTAGCAATGGAATAAGCTCTTGCATCCGCCACATCTCGCATAGTACGGCGTCGAAGATTTTCCATATCTGCAACAAGACGTAAAAGCTGATCTTTCAGTTCTTTATTTTCATCCTGCAAAGACGCTAAAAGATCACTAACCTCATTGCTTTCTGTTTCAACGACTTCGTGTTCCTCTGTTTTATGTGTTTTTAAAAATTCATCGGCTGCCTGTTTAAGTGTATTACGATCAGCTGGATTTTTTAAATCACAATTTTCAAATGAAGCGTCAGTAAATTTGTTTTTTTCATCAGACATAAAAATTTTATTCCTTCATAAGATTCGTTATTCTCGATATCGAAATTCTACAGACAAAAATCAAGGGGTAGCAATGTATATAATACAATGAGCTTTTATAGTACAAATACTTACTTGCATCGTTTTAACGCAATAACTGTGACACAAGTTGAGCTGTATAATCAACCATGGGCACGATCCTTGCATAATTAAGCCGTGTAGGACCAATAACACCTAAAGCACCAATGACTCTTTGTTGTGAATCACGATAAGGTGCTACAACTAAAGAAGAACCAGAAAGAGAAAATAACTTATTTTCTGAACCAATAAAAATTCTAACCCCAGAACCTTCATCCGTTAAATCGAGAAGCTGTGCCATACTCTCGCGCGTTTCAAGATCATCAAACAAATGGCGTAACCGTTCTAAATCTTCTTCTGCTTTCACATCTTCAAGTAAATTGCTACGCCCGCGAACAATGAGGTGTATTTTATGATCAGCATCTTCTCCTCCCCAAAGAGCTAATCCCGTTTCAACAAGATGATGTGATAAATCATCAAGTGCGGCCCTTGTTTCTGCGCATAAGCGGGCAATTTCCCCTTTAGCTTCACTCAATGTACGCCCTTGAATATGGGCATTGAGAAAATTCGTTGCTTCCGTCAATTGTGCATGGGTAACCCCTTCTGGTAAATGAACAATACGATTTTCAACTTCACCTTGTTGAGTCACCAAAACGGCAAGAGCGTGCTCTCTATCAAGGCGCACAAATTCAATATGTTTCAATGTTCCTTCTTGTTTTGTTGCTAAAACAAGCCCTGCCCCACGTGAAAGATCTGAAAGAACTCGGCTTGCTTGAACAAGAAAATGTTCAACCGATTGTGCATGACCAGCCTCTTTGACTTGCATTTCAATATTTTCTCGCTCTTCGTTTGGCAAATCACCCGCTTCCATAAATGCATCAACAAAAAAGCGTAAACCTGATTGTGTTGGCATTCGACCCGCAGAAACATGTGGTGCATAAATCAAACCGAGATGTTCAAGATCACTCATCACATTGCGAATCGTCGCAGGCGATAATGTCTGTTGTAAAAGCCGCGAAAGATTACGTGACCCTACAGGTTCACCATCATTAAGATAAGCTTCAACAATATGGCGAAAAATATCACGCGAACGTTCATCAAGATATTTTAGTTCATTATCAATAGTTTTGTGCTTCATCACAATTGTTTCACTACTTTTAAAATCCTCATCTCTTATATAAGTTTTGCCAAGGTTTGGTCAAATAGTCTAAAGTAGTATAAAAACATATTATCCTATTGAGCTGTAAAATGCTACCTTTCAGAGTGATGCTTGATAAATTACGCAGGAAATATTTTTGTTAGAGTGTGTGAGAAATATTTAAGATTAAGAATTGATCTGTAAAGTGGTCTGCTGTAGGGACTTGTAAAGAGAATCTAGATTGATTAAAAACCGCTGTAAATAGAAAATTTCACCCTTTAGAGTAAGCAGAAAATTGGAAGTTTACCATAAAATGCTATCATAAAAAAGACATGTCTTTCCTATCTTTGCAAGGTTATCTTCGTGCAAGATAAAAAATTTTATTGGAATAAAATATCATAAAACGTGTAAAATAATCATATTATGTGAAATCAAGCAGAATATGTGTGTATGAGCATTTAAACCGTTTTTTAGCACAAAAATAATTCCCCTTTCATTTTTGGAGAAATCTATATGAGAAGCATAGCAGATAAAAAACTTGTCATTGCTACACATAACACCGGAAAATTGCATGAAATCACTACTTTAATTACGCCTTTCGGTTTAATAATACAATCGGCAAAAGAACTAGGCTTGCCAGAACCAAAAGAAACGGGAAAAACATTTGAAGAAAATGCTTATATTAAAGCTTTTTCAGCAGCAAAAAAAACAGGACTTCCTGCCTTCTCTGATGATTCAGGCTTAGAGGTAGATGCATTGGAAGGTGCGCCAGGCGTTTATACCGCTGATTGGGCAATTCAAACCGATGGTACACGTAATTTTCCAAAAGCTATGAAAAAAATAGAAAATGAACTCCAAAAAGTCGGAGCACAAGAAA
Source organism: Bartonella sp. AP19HLJMH (assembly GCF_042196245.1). Classification (NCBI taxonomy): domain Bacteria; kingdom Pseudomonadati; phylum Pseudomonadota; class Alphaproteobacteria; order Hyphomicrobiales; family Bartonellaceae; genus Bartonella; species Bartonella sp. AP19HLJMH. The sequence goes on along the minus strand of NZ_JBHIPX010000002.1, from coordinate 122,415 downwards.
AAAGCCAACGGAAATGCCGTTTTATATCCGTCATTTGCATTGCATGGCCTGATGCTCATGCAGATTACTTCCGTGGATGCGTTGAAGGAACGTTCATTTGGCCTCCACGGGGAGATAAAGGCTTTGGTTTTGATCCTATTTTTTTACCCGATGGATATGAAAATACCTTTGGAGAAATGTCAACAGAGCAAAAACACAACTGGAAACGTAATGATATTCCCCCTCTTTCACATCGCGCACGTGCTTTCAAACTTTTGGCAGAAAACCTTTTAGCATTCTCATGAATGAACCTTTTGGCATTTACATTCATTGGCCCTTTTGTGTAGCTAAATGTCCTTATTGTGACTTTAATTCGCATGTTCGCATCCATGGTGTTGATCAACCACGTTTTGTCACCGCCTTTAAGCGCGAAATAGAAACGCAATACCACAAAATAGGCCCACGCCATATTACAAGTATTTTTATTGGTGGAGGAACCCCTTCCCTTATGGAGCCGCAAACTGTCGATGCCCTATTGCAAGCACTTGCAAAAAAATGGGTAGTCGATGATAAAGTTGAAATTACATTAGAAGCTAATCCATCCAGTGTGGAAGCAGAGCGCTTTCGTGGATACCGTGCGGCAGGTGTTAATCGCTTATCTCTAGGGATACAAGCGCTCAATGATAAAGCATTGCGCAAACTTGGCCGACTCCATAATGTGGAACAAGCTCTTTGCGCTATTACTTTAGCACGGCAAATTTTTCCACGTTTATCTTTTGATCTCATTTATGCCCGCCCCGAACAAACCCTTGAACAATGGAAATCTGAACTTGTACAAGCAATTGATTTAGCAGCGGACCATCTTTCTCTTTATCAATTGACGATCGAAGAAGGAACCGCCTTTAAACGGCTTCATGATGCAGGAAGACTTATCCTTCCCCCATCAGAGCTAGCAGCAGATCTGTATCATCTTACTCAAGAAATAACGGCACTACATGGACTTCCTGCCTATGAAATCTCAAACCATGCAATGCCCGGTGCCGAATCAGCACACAATCTTCTTTATTGGCGTTATCACCAATATGCAGGTTTTGGTCCAGGAGCACATGGACGTTTCATTGAGCACGCACCGAATCATTCCTCTTTCTGTTCAAAAACATTGTCATCACACCTTGAAAACCGCGAACGTTATGTCACAATAAATGAAAAGCATCCCGAACAGTGGCTTAATTTGGTAGAAACAACAGGACATGGCTGTATTGAAACGGAACATTTAACCACTGAACAACAGGCAAATGAAATGCTCCTTATGGGATTACGCCTTTGCGAAGGCTTAGAACTTATACGCTATGAAACCTTAAGCCCTAAACGTATCCCAATGGAAAAACTGATCGATTTACAACACCAAGAATTGATAGAAATGGTGGATAACCAACGCTTAAAAGCAACAACCAAAGGACGTATTGTTCTTGATCACATCATCAGCCAACTTGCAAATTAAAGTTTTTATAACAACATACTTATTTTAATCATAATTATCATTTTTCATAGCAAGGTGAGACTAGAATATTGTGAGATTCTCTCATTTCAAAACTATTTATAGCAAGTTAGTTATCGCCATTTGCTTACACCTTAAAAATAGAGAAGCTTGTGGATAAAAACTATAAAAAAGGAGTAAAAAGGCCTCTTATGAACACTCTTAAGTGCTAAAAGCTATTGCAATATTTTGAGCTAGAAAGTGTATGGTGCTCTAACTTTATTTTTCATAAACATAAAGATGGGGAGGCATTATAGATTTTATATTACAACATTCATAAGCACCGTAGTAGCACAAATGTGATAAACATTGAGAAAATTTCTTTAAAACAAGTATGTGAATGCATAATACGATAATGTATTGTTCTTTATGAAATCGTGGCACCATTTAAAGAACCAGAGAAATAAGCATGAAGCCATGCATCAGTCTCTGATTATTTAAAAAGATATTACTCTAGTTACTTTTGAAAACCGTAAAGCCGAATAAAAAAGAAAGTAAAAAAGCACGCTGATTTTCACCTTTATACCTTTATATTTTTCCTCAATGAGATTGTATGTCTGTTTCAGAGATTATAAAAAATAGATATACACAATGCTTTTATCCCATTTTGGCATATAAAAGCTGTTGTCGCAAAAAATACTGAACCAATATTTATTTGAGATACGCGGCTGTATGATCGGTATTAATTTATAGGTAACAGCAACATCATGAGCTTTACTAAACAAATAATGCGCTCAAATGGCAAATATACTAAATATGAATCGGTATTGCTTTGTTAGCGAGCGAAACGATGTTAATCTCATATGATCTTACTTGTATGCGTATATGCTTATAAGTGTCTGTACCCGTCCTTTAAAGTTATTTAATTTAAAAAATTGAGAATAATACTAGGACAATCTTTGGTTAAAGAAATCAACCTGCTGCTACAAAAAATTCTGTGTATCTTTATCATAACCAATATTAAAGCTGATTAAATAAGCTCACCTTCTATCTCGTAATGATTTGCAACGGAAGTTCTTGGGGACAAAAAAGCAGAGCAAAATATATGAAATAAAACAAACTTAAAGCGCTTTTCCTATAGGCTTTATTCTAAGAGAGTCTAATTGGAACAAGAAGTACCTTTTATGCGAGTGCAGAAAACATATAAAAACATGAGCTGTGAATGAGCGCATTTATGTTGTACGAACTTTTTACAATAGCAGCATGTTTTTGTGTGTCTTTATGGCATCAACCTGTCATCACACAATGATGATATAATATTCATTGTTTTCCATATATGATTGCGTGTGACTTCCTTTCTACACTTTAAAGAACGAATATTTTCAATCCAATATGGTCTAAACAGTTCTGCTTCTTCAAGCAGATCTCTTTTGGCTTTTCAATTATGTAATTCACTTAACTAAAGACTCTACAGGCAAGAATCCCAACTTAAGAATATTCATCACTTACTCTAAGACTACTTAATATATTAATTTACGAGTCTCGTATCACCACACCATAAATGGCAATATCTTATGGCACAACAAGATAAAGGTATTTTTGAACCAGCAACCTTTTCTTTATGCAAAAAATTCAATAATAAAACGCTCATAAATAGTAGTAAGTGTTTCTATTGCATCAAGGGCTACACACTCATCTACCATATGCATCGTTTGCCCCGGTAAGCCAAATTCGACCACTGGGCAATAATCCTTAATAAATCGTGCATCTGAAGTACCACCAGAAGTGGAACATTCTGGTATATTCCCTGTTACACTTTTAATAGCATTGGATAAAGTTTGAATGAGTTTATCATTTTTGGTCAAAAAAACATCTCCTAAACTTGGAATCCATTCAAGCTGATAAGAGGGATATTGGTCACCATTGTTTTTTGATTGCACCAAAGCAAGACGCTTTTCAATTTCCTTCATCAGTGTTTCTTTTGTCCAAAGATCATTGTAGCGTATATTAAAATGAACTGTTGTCTGCGCTGGAATAACATTGACCGCTAAATTACCGGTATCGATGCTTGTTAGCTCTAAATTACTGGGTTGAAAATTTTCTGTCCCTTTATCTAAAACGGTTTGTGTCAATGCTTGAATAAGCTTACTTGCCAAAGGCAAGGGATTGGCAGCCCTCTCTGGAAAAGCAACATGACCTTGACGACCCTTCACGGTAATGACACCAGAAATCGATCCGCGGCGACCAATTTTGATAATATCACCAACAGTCTTTACGCTTGTTGGTTCTCCCACAAGAGCCGCAGTCCATTTTTCGCCTTTTTTTTCTGCCCATTTGAGAAGTTTTACCGTACCATTAACAGCAGGCCCCTCTTCGTCACCAGTAATTAAAAGGCTTACCCTTCCTTTAATGGGTCGTTTCTCAAGAACTCGCGCTAGAGCCGCAATAAAACAAGCGATACCACCCTTCATATCAACAGCACCCCGCCCATATAATTTCCCCTGATCTATAACAGCTTCAAAAGGTGGGTAAGTCCAATCTTCCAATGCACCTGGCGGTACGACATCCGTATGACCCGCAAACATAAGATGGGGTCCTTCACTCCCCATTTTTGCATAAAGATTTTCAACATTATCTGTATTTTTATCCGTAAAAACAGGGCGATCGACGTGAAATCCCATTTTTTTCAAAAATTGTTCCAAAGTTGATAAAGCCCCTGCTTCATGAGGTGTAACAGAAGGACAACGAATAAGTGCCTGTAATAGCTGAAGTGGATCTGTAAGAACAGACATAAAAAACCTTCCCATTTTTTTATAAGTCATCGGAACTTAGGGTTATTACGCTGAATTACAAAAAAGATAAAGCAAAACATTGAAGACACTCAGCAAACCAAGCAGGGGAGAACAATCGTGCTGAGAGCTTCAATGGCTTCCTCATTATGCATGAGCAAGCACACACTCAACAAAACACTCAACAAAAAGTTCCGTTAAATATTGCCTTCATTTGAAAGTTTTTTACGCCTCTAAATTATATGAATCAAAATTAATTGCATGCAGTCTAGGAGCATTTTCTTTCAACCAAGCACGATATGTTTTACTATCAGGACATAGCTCTTCACAAAGAGCCCAAAATCTTGGCCCATGATTCATTTCAACAAGATGAGCAACTTCATGGGCAACAACATACTCAACAACTTCTTTTGGTGCCATAATAAGGCGCCAAGAAAAAGAAAGACGCTTATCGATTGAACAAGAGCCCCAACGACTTCTCGTATCTTTATAACAAATGGATTTGACTTTACGCTCTACCTGATGAGCATAATGTGCCACCAAAGGCGTTATAATAAGCGCCGCTTGTTTTTTCAAAACGTCAGCAATGCGTCTTGGGAGATATTCTAATTGACCATAAACAATAATTTCAGGCCCTTGCTCCGCATCTGCTGTAATGATTTCTGTTACCCCACGTCCCTCTCTATGCTTTATGGTATGAGAAACACCCAATAAGGGAATTGTCGCCCCCTCTTTGAGATAAGCATTTTTATGAGAGATTTGTACATGAGCAAGACGTGCCTCAATCCAAGATCGATGCTTTTCAATAAAATTTTCAACCGCATAGAGATTTATTGCTGGTGGTGTTGTTACACAAATCTCCTGACTTCTGGCATCAATACGTAAGGTAAGACGGCGCGCATACTTATTTTCCCGCACCCGTACAGGTACAGAGCGCTCAGAAAAAATAAAATGCTGTTTAGAAATGCTCATATATTTTTATCTTCATCAATAAATGTACCCCTTACTTTGCATTAATCTGATTAATAAAAGATCTCAATACTGTTTCAAGGCAATCTAAATCTTGTGGACGAGAAAAGCGATGATCCGCATCACGAACAAGTGTCAATGTTACATCATGGAGAGGTAAATGATCAAGTAAAGTCAATGTATGCTGATAGGGGATATCTTCATCTTCCATCCCTTGTAGAATATGGACTGGACATCCAACATCAATGCATCCTTTCATAACACAATTTTCGCGCCCATCTTCAATCAATGTTTTTGTAAAGGGCATTGGCTCTGTATCATCAACTGCAGGTCGTTCAATATAGCCTTTATCCTCCAAAATCTTCCATTCTTCTGGGCCTAATTTTGGTTCCACCAATGTTTGTGTAAAATCAGGTGCTGGAGCAATCAATATCATGCCAGCAAGCTTCTTATTTTTCTGTGCTAGCATCATTGCAAGCCTTAGCGCAATCCACCCCCCCATAGAGGAACCAATCAAAATTTGTGGACCCTCACAATAGGTTTCAAAAGTCGCTAAACTTTCCTTAACCCAACGCGAAATTGTTCCTTGAAAAAAATCACCTTCAGATTCTCCATGTCCAGAATAATCAAAACGTAAACAAGACAAATCATTCTTCTGAGCAAACTGATCAACTAACGTTGCCTTACTTCCTAACATATCGGATTGATAGCCAGGAAGCCAAACCAAACCTGGAGATTGGCGCCCCTTGCGATAGCGTACTGCAAGTGCGGTGTTCTCAAATGAAAAAAACTGACAAGGAATATTTTGATCCATGATTTTTTATCCTCTATAAAACAATTTCTGTAAATTAAGAGAAAAACTTTTATAATCTAAATCATTCCAAAAAGTAATAAATCAAATAATGAAAATAACACGAATTATAGTTGTTTTTAGGTACATAATTGTATATTAAATTAACTGTAGTTGAATCAAAATTTAAGGAGCATAAACCATTCGTAAACCGTTTAAAATGACACCTACCCAAAAAGACGGACCACGTTCAAATCAGGATATTCGGGTACCTCATGTTCAGCTTATCAATGATGAGGGACAACATCAGGGAGTTGTTGCGATACAAGAAGCTCTTGCTATGGCTGCAGATGCGGGACTTGATTTGGTTGAAATTGTACCAAATGCGGAGCCACCTGTATGTAAAATCATCGATTTGGGAAAATTAAAATATCAAACCCAAAAAAAAGCTGCTGAAACACGTAAGAAGCAAAAAGTCATCGAAATCAAAGAGATTAAGATGCGCCCAAATGTTGATGTCCATGATTATGGAGTTAAACTCAAGGCTGTTCATCGCTTTATTGATCATGGTGATAAAGTAAAGATTACTTTGCGTTTTCGTGGTCGTGAGATGGCTCACCAAGATCTTGGATTAAAGCTTCTTCAGCGTGTGAAAGAAGATACAAGTGAAATTGCCAAAATCGAATTGGAGCCAAAGCTTGAAGGCCGGCAAATGATGATGGTGATAGCACCTAAATAGTTTTGCATTGGAATAATATTCGCATGCAACGCATCAAAATGATGTGTATAGTATTATTTAGAAGCACCACATAGAATTTTTGTGGTGCTTTTAAGGTTTTATAAATGTGTATAAATCCTTTTAAGAGTTTAATAATGCTTTATCAATTTATAAGAAGAATTCGTTATTTTGCATATTAATGAGAAAGCTCAAATATCGTAAGGTTTTCTTATTTCAATCTCTCTTATCATGCAATGCGGCAAAATTGTTTGCTTACACATCACAAATGGAGATGATACATAAAATTATTAAAAAAGCAGAAATGTTTTTTGTGAACCATTTCAAGTGCCAAAGACTATCACAATATGGAAATTGGTAAATACAATAGAGAAACTCGCCGGTACCTTTTATTGAAAACTAAAAATAATGATGAACAACGAATTTTCGTTATACCTTTCACAGAAACTTTGCACTACATTCTTCACTCTCACCGTCGTGAAATTGATGTGATGAACCTTGAAAGAAAAAGCTATTTTTGTAAAAAAGATTAAGGGGCTTTTTAATTAAGAGTGTTTCAATCTTGCATAAAATAATGAGAGAATATAGAAGCTCTTCATGGCTAAAAAACAAATTTCCTCTTTTGACAAACATCTTATTATCCGCCTTTTGCGAGAAAATTTTCGTAAACATATGCGTTGGTACAGTGCGGCTATCTTCTCAATGATCATCATTTCTTGTACCACAGCAACCAGTGCATGGATTATGCGGGATGTTGTTAATCAGATTATTGATGCACAAAATTTTCCTATGATTGTTTTGATTTCTAGCTTCATTGCTTTTATCTTTATTCTCAAAGGAGTTGCAACTTTTTTCCAAACTTACTTTCTAAACAAAGCAGGCAATAGTATCATTGCTGAACAACAGCGTAAAATTTTTGCACGACTTATGGAACAAGGAGTCTCTTTTTATCATAATAACACTTCATCTGATCTTCTTGTTCGTGTAACTCATAACGCGACAGCCGTACGTAATATAATTGATACTATTATCACAACTTTTGTACGTGATTTGCTTTCCGTTAGTGGTCTGTTGCTTGTCATGTTCATTCAAAACTTTGTGTTAATCTCCATTACTTTAATCGTAGGACCACTAGCTTTTTTAGGCGTTCGAATGGCTTTAAAACGCGTTCGCAGCTTGATGGAAAAAGAGCTCCTTTCACTTGGTGAAATTATCAAAATCGTACAGGAAACGGCTGTTGGTATTCGAATCATCAAGGCCTTTTCACTAGAAGAAGTCATGAAAAAACGGATGGACAAAGCCATTTGTGATGTTGAAAAACAAACAAACAGTATTGCAACACTCGAAGCTATTACCAATCCAATTATGGAAACACTCACGGGTGTTGCCATTGCAGGTATTATTTGTTTTTCCGGTTATCTTGCAACCCAACGCGCAGGTGTTCAAGGTGAATTTATGTCCTTTATTGTTGCTTTACTTTTAGCTTATGAACCCGCAAAAAGACTAGCAAATGTACGTGTTAAAATTGAATCTGGCTTGGTCAATATCCGTACGATGTTTGAAATACTCGATTGTCCCCTTACAGTTATAGAACATAAAGAAGCTAAAGATCTGAATAAAACGCAAGGAACTATTCGTTTCGAACATATTTCTTTTGCATACACTAATAACAAAATGATATTGAAAGACATCAATCTAGAAATAGAAGCCGGAAAAATGACAGCATTGGTGGGACCATCCGGTTCGGGAAAATCAACCCTTATCAACCTTATTATGCGCCTCTATGACCCCACAAAAGGACGCATATTGATTAATGATCAAGACATTCGCTACACAACATTTCGCTCTCTGAGAAACCTGATGGCCTATGTAGGACAGGATACTTTTCTCTTTCAAGGAACTGTTAAATATAATATCGGGCTAGGAAAAGAAGGAGCTAGTGATGACGAAATTATCGAAGCAGCAAAAGCAGCAAATGCTCATGACTTTATTATGAGTTTGCCAAATGGTTATGATACACAGATAGGTGATAATGGCTGTAATCTTTCAGGGGGGCAAAAACAACGACTCGCTATCGCTAGAGCAATGATTCACGATAGTGAAATTCTGATTCTTGATGAAGCAACAAGTGCGCTCGATTCACACACCGAAGCACAAATTAATGAAGCTATTCATCACCTTACTAAAGGACGCACAACGATCATTATTGCTCATCGCCTTTCAACGATTGCTCGTGCTCATAAAATTGTGGTCATACAAAATGGACAACTGATTGAACAAGGTACCCAAAAAGAATTGCTAGCAAAAGAACATGGGTTTTATAAAAAACTTCATAATATCCAGTTCAAAAAACATACCTCCTAATTTCTAGATCCTTAAATAAAATTTGAAATAAAAAATGGATAGAAGGTAATGCTCCATTTATAAAAAAGACTTGTTACCACGAAAAAGCATTACTTTAATCAAAGTTGGCAAAGAATTTATGGTTTATTGAAAATAAACTTCTTGGATTTAGATGAAAACTTTACTCGCTATTTTGTTGAATGCAAAAGATAAGATGTAATTTGCTTATTGCAAATTTTCTTTATATTTATGATGAATCAATCAAAAGCGCTTGTTGTACGTCATAAGAGATATTGGTATATGCATAAAAACTCTTAAGATAAGCAATAAAAATACCTCTACACTTTCAAGTGAAAAGATTGTCAGCAACATGAGAAGCTGGAAAATAGAATGATAATGCCGGCTTATAGCTTTAGTAAATACTTATACCTTTATTAATAATGGTAGTGTGGATTTTATACCATTCATAAGAGGTACTTTATACCATTTCACAAGCAATCTTATGAAATAGACTCAAGCGCACACTGAGAAATGTTCCTTTAAAACAAGTACATAAACTTGCAACACAATAATGTTATATTTTGGAGTATTCTGTTTGGGGAGCTATTCGTTATAAGAAAAGTGATCTTATTCCAGACACAATAAACAAAATCTAAAATAATAGGTAATTTTTATTATTAAAAAATATTGCTTTAAATGCGTTTGACAATAAAATCGATATCTTATGAATTCTCTGCTTGCCTCACGTTTTTGACGGTCTTTAATGGAATCATGTCCTTCACATAAAAACAGAATGCCATTGTGTTGCAAATTCACCTGCTTGTTTTAAAGAAATCTCTCTCAAAGTCTTCCCCAAGCCCATTTCGCGATAACGTCCGTGAATTGTATAATGATAAATCCATTAAGCTGCCCTATCTTTACGCTTATGGAGTAACAAGCCGGCACCATTCACACTATTCTGCCAACTCCTAATGTTGCGACAGCTCTTAGCTCTCGAGATGATTCATAAGAGGCATTTTTAGTCATTTCTTAATAGTTTTATCCACACAGGATTCTCCGCTTGTAGTATACAAACCGAATGGTTTTGATTGATTCAATACGAAAGAGATTCGTACGATATGCAAAGTTCTAATTCAAGTTGAATAACAATAAATTATCTTTATAAATCAATATATTGCACAGACTCCATTCTTTAGGCAACAGCACGATATGGGCTTGAAAACAAGGTAAGGTACTTCTCTAAAATAAATATATAGCAGCAAAATAACATACTATCTTTCGTGAAGATTTTGTCCCTTTAGAGAATAGCATAACAAAAATCGAATATTTCAGATATATCTCTTCACGCCTCAACAAAAAGCTTCTTCTTTTATAGGATTTCTAGTCTATGCCTCCTTCCTCAGATTTAGAAATGAGAGACAAAACGAAGAAATTGTTTTTTTAAAATTCAATCTTTAATAATCTCTTTCATAAAAGAGACCTATACTAGAATTTTGTTCATTTCCTATGGCACCTTTAGCTTTGAGATGACGCGAAATATCTAAATTAATTGTCCCTTTCGTCGTTCCATCAGACCCTGCTTCAAAACCCAAATAAATATTATTGTGTATGTAGCGTCCAATACGTAAGCCTGTATTCCCCTTCTCATTAACGATAACATCAAGATCATCAAGTCCAATTTTAGTTCGTAAAGTATTCAACAAAGATGTATTAGAACTACCTGCAAGATCAGCCGCTGCTGCTGCAAGTTGAGCAATCTGAAATGGTGATAATTCATTAAGAGAGCGATTAAAAATCAAACGCGCCAAAATCTCATCCTGAGGCAAATTTGGTTGTGATGAAAAATTAATATCAAGATTATCAACCGTCCCACTTACAGTTACAGTGACACGAATATCACCACTGTTATTGTTGGTTACAAAATAAACCGTAGGATTAAGATTACCACTAAAACTCGCTTGTCCTTGATCAAAATTAAGACGTTGTGACAGGATATCAAAACGTCCACGAATCATTCTAAATTCACCAACTGGATGCACATCATTCAATGGACCTGCTAGATTAATGCGTCCTCCCAGTTCAGCATCTAAGCCTTTTCCGCGTACAAAAAATTGATTGCGTGCTGTAATACGCATGTTTGATAGCACGACAGATGAAGATTCTTGTGTAACTATACGGCTTTTGCTTTTGTTCGTGTTCTTAACATCAGCACGTTCAAGTGTTGTTTGAATCGATTTAGTTAAATTCTTATTTCTAACATCAAGAAACTTGGCACTTTTAAAATGATCAGGAACAAAAACTTCAGCTTTTTCAACGATGATATCACCACCAAGAACAAGACTATTTAAAAAATGACCTGTCATTGTCATCTCACCTGATAATGTTGCCAGAATCATAGAACCATCATTATAATTGGCATTATCAAGATGAAATATCAAATCTGTCTCTAGACCATTAGAGATACGACCTGAAGCAGAAATTCCTCCCCCCTCAAACGAAGAAGCTGAAGCTTTTTCTATAAGGATATGATCACCTTTCAATTTGCCTTCAATTGTTATATTATTTAATCCTACATTTGTTTGTGAATCAAAAAAGCTACCGTCGCCTATAGAAATATTTCCTATCAATTGTGGCTTTGATAATGACCCATTAAGAGCTGTATCAATTCTTGCTGTACCCGTTATATGTGCACCACGCTTAGCTAATAAGAGATTAACAAAATCAAGAGGCATTATCCCTTTAACGTTTAATTTTGCCTCTGAACCATTAAGAGATACAGGCCCATGGATGGAAAGATCTAATCCTTTATCTCCAGTAGCTATCATATTTTCAATATGAAATGTCGATTTTTTATAAGAACCACGAGCATTTATATTGATTGACATCGGTCCTTTATGCGTCATAGCGGTTAAATTTTGACTAGAAAGCTCAAAATGAGCAGATGGATCCTTCATTGTTCCACCAATATCAACTTTACCTATCACTGTCCCATCAAGCGCTTGTCCTGCAATAAAACCATTCGCCAAACGTGCAGATAAATTTTGCAAATTAATATGAAGATCAAGCGCATTTTTCTCTAGAGATACACGCCCCTGAGCTTGTGCTTGTACTCCTTCTCCTGTTAAATTTGCATTCAAAGTAAGATTTTGATCTACAGTATTTCCCGTAGCAGAAAGAGAAAAAGGCATAATTTTTTTATCTTGAAAAGCAACGGTTGTCAGTCCCTCACCTTTTATATCGTAAGTTATATCAGGTTTTTTTAAATGACCACGAATCATAACCTGCCCTGTTACACTCCCTGCTGCTCCAAGATCGGATTTCCACAGATTGACTAAAGCAGCAGGAAGCGCATTCATTGTAAGTTGTAAATTCAGGGTATCTTGAATATTTCCTGCTAAAATGATGTTGCCTCCATTTATTGCAATTCCTAATTCATTGATTGTCATTCCATCTTTATCAAAAGAAATTATAGATGGCTTCGGCAATGTTGCATGAAAAGTATGTTGTTTTAAGTCCACAGCTTCGATTTGCACTTCTCGTTTTATACTTTCTGGAAGTTCCTCAACCATTAAACGACCAGAAAGCCTTGCATTGAGAGTATCATGCAACATCGCCTGGACAGTAAAAACCGTTTGTCCATTATTCCTATCAGCGTGAGCATTTAAACGATTGACCATTACCAAAGGTGTTTGAATATGTTCTGCATTGATAACTCCTTCAAACTGAGTCATGCCAAAAGGATCGAATATGTCAGCATCTATTGCCAATTTTTTTATTTTATTCTTGGAAAAATTCAAATGGTTAACATGCGCCTTCACATTGGTTTTTTGTCTGCCATTTTGTTCATCAAAAATAAAATCTCCTTTTACTTTTCCACTACCATCCTGCAAAAATAACGCTGAAAGTACGGAAATATCATCGGCATCAATATGCAGCGCTCCTTTCAAAAAACCGCCAAGTTGTTGAGAAAGATCACCCGTTATTTTTGCACTTCCCCCTCTAATATCGATATTTTCAAGTTTTCGAATTTTATGAGAATCTTCAAAAGAGGCCGATAAATGCAAAGTTTTTTTAGCAAAAACCCCTTCACCTTTTACCGCCCCCGTTAAAGAAGTAACTGGTGCTGTATTATCTACAAATGCATCTATATTAAGTGTTGTGTTTTGAAGTTTCTTCCCTACAATTAATGCTTCATCAATATGGGCACGTGTATTTAGTTTTATATGGCTATTGCGCCCTCTCGCCGTACTTTGAATTGTAAGCGCACCGCTTATCTTTGGATCTAATTTGGACAAATCAGATATTTGAGCAGATAGATCCATTTTAGCGCTTTCATCTGAAAAATAACCATTAGCCTCTATGTTTGTATATTGATTTTTCAAATTAAAATGACGTAAAGTGAAGCCCATTGTATTTCGAGCAGCGCCACCTGAAAGAGTAGTATTTCCTTTGAATAAACGATCAAAAGACTGCATGCCTATTTTTATATCGTCAGCCATTCCTGATAATTGGAGATCAAAAATACCACTCAATAAACTGATCGTTCCTTTGGCTTTAATATCTGCACTACCAGAAAGTGATTGTTTACTGAACACTTCCAAAGGAGTTAATGTTTGAGCTTTTAAACCGAGATCGCCTTTAAAAACAAAATTCTCCATTGTCCCTTTTAACCAAGAAGAAAAACCCTGAGCCGTAACACTCAGATCATGAATCAAAATTGGTTTGTTCGAAACAATATCCGTATCTAAATGCACATGAACCGCTTGGCTTAAATTTTCTACTAACGCTCCCTTAATCTTTTTAACCCCTTGAAGCGTCCCTTTAACCTGAACACCAACATGACGAGAAGCTGCATTATCAAGATTTTCGCTTACTCCTCCCATATCAAAAATTGCATCGCGAATATAAATATTTTTATTGCTTAAATGATTTACAACCAACCGCCCATTCCAAGATTGTTGACCTTCGCGACCATAGTCAATGTTCAAAGCAAGAGTATTCGCAGGTTTTGGCACTTCTGATATAGGTAAATGAATAGACTCCTTTTCGTTATCAAGAGCCATTTTGCCATCAACAAAAAGCCGTCGCAAGAATCCATCGGCGGTTATTTCAGCATTGGCTATAACATTCATTGCTTTGTTCTGAATAACCATCTGATCAAGGTGTGTCACACCTTCTTTTGTTCTTCTTGCCTTTGCTTTTAATGTTATATCAGATTCGAAGAGACTACGATATTGAACAGGTATTAAAGGGCTCAGTGTTCCCTCTAATTTCGTAGAAAAACTCTGTCCTTCTGGAACACTTGCAAGAATAACATTACCATCTAAAATAGAATGATGATCGGACTCTAAAGAAAGTTTGATAACCAAATCATCAAAAGTACCATCACCTTTCACGACGAGACTTAATGCTGGACGTTGTTCAATGTTAAAAATATTCGCCAAAATACCATTTTGTGGTTCGTTAGCAGAAATATCAATTTGAGCTGTACGATTACTATCAGATATCTTGGTGAGAACAGAAAAAGAACCCGGTGCATCTAAACGATGCGCCGCTATATCGACATCAAAATTACCACCAGCCAAGGTGAAATTGCCTTTTAAGGACATATCAGCAGAAAAACCAAAAAGATTCTGTTCAAATGTCACATGTTGAGCTGTAAGCGTATTGATAGAAAGAGCAAGCGGCAATTTTGGTAAAGAGAATTTACCAGTCTCAAGGGAAGAAACAAAAGAAGAATTGCCTTGCGGTTTGCGTAAAAATGTAACCTGTTCTGCCGAAAGCTGGTTAATATCCATCCGCCCTCTCAGCAACGCTAGACGATTCCAATCCATTTTAGCATTGGTAATTTTAAGCCAAACTCCTTTTTTATCACTGACAGTAATAGTATCAATTGATGTTTGAGAAGACAGTGTCCCTTGCATATTGTGTAAACGAACTTGACGATTAGGCGCTGAAAGCTTTCGTTCAATTAAAGAAACAAACCATGAGCGATCATCTGTTTTCATTTCGCTAGAGGGAAGAATGTCTCCTCTTTGCGCAAAAACAAAACCACCCACCCCAAAAAACAAAAATACAAAGAAGAAAGCTGATAAACGTACACCTTTTTTCATTAAAATGCTTGCCCTATACCCACATAAAAACCAATGCGAGGGTCACCCTTCTCTCTCTTTAAAGGAAAGGCTAAATCAACGCGTAAAGGACCAAGACCCGTCATATAACGACCTCCTATACCGGCTCCCCATTTAATTTTTTGAGAAAAATCAAAATTCGCCTTTTTCCCTACTAAACCTCCATCAAGAAAACTGACAAACCCTATTTTATCATTTACAGAAACACGCAATTCTGCTGACCCCTCAATAAGCGCCCGTCCACCAACAACCCCATCATTTTCTGTTTTGATACCAATATTACGGTAAGCATAACCACGAACAGAGCCCCCACCACCAGCAAAAAAAAGCGTATTTGCGGGTACTTGTGCTGTATCATTCCCAAGAATTGTACCAAGCTTTGCCCGCGCAGCAACAACAAAACGATCCCCTTCATCCAACGCCCAATAAGAACGACCTTCTGCTGTTACTTTTGCAACAAAGTTGCTAAAACGCATCTCATAAAAAGGCTCAATGAAAACTTCACCATATAAACCTTTTGTTGCATTAAACTTATTATTACGACTATCGTAAATCAAGCCGCTAGGGAAACCGATTGTTGTAAAATTACGGCTCCCAAAATAGATATCACGTGAATAACCATTTGAAACTTCTACAGCAGCCTGTCCCGATAGATTACCATTAAAAATATGCGTAATACCTAATTTTCCTTTGATGGCTTTTGTCGTATAATTTTCTAAAACATCTTGTTGTATTTTTAATTCTGATCTGAAATCTGTATCTGGCGTGAGTACACCGGGCTTTACAAATGTACCACCGAAAAGATAATCAAAATTTTTAAAATTATATGATTGCTTTTTATTGCTACCAACACCACTTATTTTTGTTTCAATTTTAAGAGTCTCTGCATGACCCAAAAGATTATTATGCATCCAATAAGTCTCAAAACCAGCACCGTCTAAAGTTGAATAGCTACCGCCTACACCAAAACGACGCGGTTTACGTTCTTGTACAACAAGTGCAAGCGGTAAACTACCATCTAGATTAATAGTATCAGCCTCACGTATATTGATAGCACGAAAAACACCAAGGCGCGCAAGACGTTCATTTGCCTTAGCTAACGCATCAGAATCGTATATCTGCCCTGGTTTCAATCCGGTCATCCACGCGATATAAGCTGAATCTACACGTGGTTTCTTACTTATATTACGCACACTTAAAGGACCATAATAAGCCTTTTGTCCAGGACCAACAACAATCCGTCCTTCAACACGCAATGTAGCATGATCAGCCACGACTTCACTCTTCATAATTTTAGCTTTAGCATAACCTTGTTGCCGCCATCCTTCTATCGCCCATTTTTCTGCTTTCAAAATGGTTTCAGATTTAGCAATAGCCCCAACTTTATAGCCCAATTCTTCAATTGTGGGCATTTTATGCGCTTTACGTTTTTCAAACGGAGCTACTTTATCAATATTGGCAATACTAAAAACATATTGTGGACCAGCATTAATTGTAATAACGATATTCGATTGTGCTGGAAGTTGAGTTACCGGACTTAAATCAGCGACTTCTAAGCCATTAATTTTAATGCTAATAACACCACCATAGCGTCCATCAGCATAAAGAGCAGAAAGAATTGCTCGATAATCTGAACGCGCCTTGGCGAGCAAACCAGAAGAACTGGCGGATGCTTTCTCTTTATCAGCAACAAGAGAAGAAACAGATTTAACTATTTTTATACCTTCTAATGGTGCACCTGGCGGTGCAACAACATCAACTTTATAAAATTTCTCTGTACTTTTGGCATAATGTGAAGAAGAATTTGTTTTCTTTTGACCAAAAAGAGGGATGCCGAAAAAATCAAATGCAGCAAGTGGCTGTGGAAAAGAAAAAGTAAAACACAAGCCTATAAATACACAGCGCACAGTCCCTGATTTTAACAAAATTCTTGTCTGGTATACCATAAAATCAGATACCTTATAATACACTTTGCATCTACTACGCTTTAAATAATATAAAAATAAGAAAGGTAAATATAATTACTTTGCACATTTTACACGTTTTATCACATCAAATAACACTCTGCGATACATAACGTTATCCTCCCCTTATATTTTCATAAAATTTTGCACTGTTGTATAACACGAACAGCCTCATTCTTTTTTTCTTAACATATTTATTTAGCTTATTATAAATGTTTTATTGCGTCCCATATCATCATGGTTAAATTTGTACAAATGACTTTCCATGGGAATGCTAAAAAACTGCCCACGTATATAGTTCTCTCTATAAAAAAAGCTATAGAGATGCTTCTTGATTTTTATAAATAGATATGATTGTCTCTACCAAGTCTAAAGGGGGAAAATAAATAAATGATCGCACGTATTACAACTGTTGCTTTTCGCGGTCTAGAGGCAGTCCCTGTCGATGTACAGGTTATGATTTCGTCTGGTAAAATAGGAATGGCTATTGTTGGATTAGCTGATAAAGCAGTTGCAGAAAGCCGTGAACGTGTACAAGCAGCCCTCCACGCTTGTGGACTTTCTATGCCTACTAAACGAATTACGATTAATCTTGCACCAGCTGATTTGCCTAAAGAGGGATCGCATTATGATTTGCCAATCGCCGTAGGCTTAATGCTTGCTATGGGAATCCTCCCTCCCGAAGTAGCTCAAGACTATATCATTTTAGGAGAATTATCACTGGATGGTTCACTTACCGCTGTTAATGGTGTTTTACCAGCTGCCATGACAGCTTTATCACTCGATAAAGGACTGATTTGTCCCTTCCAATGTGGACCTGAAGCAGCATGGGCAAATGCAGAAATAAATATTCTTGCTCCAGAGACTCTGCTCACTATAGTCAACCATTTCAAAGGAACCCAAATTCAAAAACGTCCACAACCGCGCCAATATACTATCGAAACTGAACTTCCAGATCTTTGCGAAATCAAAGGACAAAAAACAGCCAAACGTGCCTTAGAAGTTTGTGCTGCTGGACGCCATAACCTTTTGTTTGTAGGTCCCCCTGGTGCTGGAAAATCTATGCTAGCGCAACGCTTACCTTCCATTTTGCCACCTCTTGATAGCCGTGAGCTTTTAGATGTCTCTCTGATTGCTTCTATTACAGGAGAAACGGTTCATAATACCATTTCACTTCATTGCCCCTTTCGTTCCCCACATCATTCTGCTTCCATGGCCGCAATGATTGGTGGAGGGCTTAAAGGACGACCGGGAGAGGTCTCCCTTGCTCATAATGGTGTGTTATTCCTTGATGAATTGCCTGAATTTTCTCCACGGGTTCTTGATTCTCTTCGTCAACCTTTAGAAAGTGGGGAGTCAGTTATCGCCCGCGCTAATCACCATATTAGCTATCCTGCTCGCTTCCAACTTATTGCCGCAATGAATCCTTGCCGTTGTGGTATGGCAGGCGAAAAAGACCATGTTTGCCCTAAAGGGATACGCTGTCAAATCGATTATCAGTCCCGTATTTCTGGTCCTCTGCTTGACCGAATTGATTTACGGATTGATGTCCCTGCTTTGACGGCTATGGACCTTATGCAACCAGAACAATCAGAAAAAAGCTGCGACGTTGCCAAACGCGTCGCACGGTGCCGTACCATTCAAGCTAAACGTTTTTCAACAATGGGGTTTGATCATATTCGTACCAATGGCGATTGCCCTGCCAAAATTATAGAACAGATTGCCATTCCTGATAAAAGTGCGACCATACTCTTACGAGATGTGAGTGAAAAAATGCACCTCTCCGCACGCGCTTATCATCGCATTCTCAAAGTTGCACGCACAATTGCTGATCTTGACGGATCAGATACTCTTTCACGCTATCATCTCGCAGAAGCTATTTCCTATCGACTAGGCGCAGAAAGATTAACAGCCCTTAATTAAAAAACTACTCATCAATAAAAACTTATTGGAAAATAACGCAAATAAAGTTCTGTAAGTTTACCATCCTCTTCTAGAGATTTCAGCGCATAATTGAGTACATCAACCAATTTTTCATTCTTTTTTGCAACAGCAAGCTGCATTCCTTGCCCCAATAACTGTGGCGCCATATATGCCCCCCCAACAAAATGGCAGCAATCAACAGATTTTTGTTTTTTGAACCATAATGATAAAGCAAATCCATCATCAAAAATAAGGTCAATTTTACGCTCTTGTAATGCTTTATAGAGCTCTTCTCTCTTTTTAAACCTTTGCCATTTGGCTTTAGGAAAATAATATTGAAAGAGTTTTTCGTGAACACTTTTAGACAAAACACCACTGGTTAAATGTATCAATTGATCGCTTATTGGCTCATCGAGATTTAAACGTCGAGAAGCAACAAATCGCGCTGGAAAGCGCAAATATGACTTTGTAAAAACAAGATCTTGCTGGGTTTTACTTGTTTCTTTTAAACCCGCAATAATGACTTCTGCACCACCATTTTTAACATGTTCTACAAGCTCTTTCCAAGGAATCACTTCTATTTCACAAAGCTTCTCTAATTTTAATTTTGAGCAAATAGCGCGCAATAAATCGATATTATAACCTGCAAGATACCCCGATTGATCAATAAAATTAAAAGGAGGAAAATCAAAAGTTGTTACAAAACGCAAACGAAAGATATCCGTTGTATCAGGTTGTACCAAATGTTCATGCGAATCAAAAAAAGAAGGCAACCTTTCAGCTTCTGCGTAAGAGGAAAATAGAACCCCCCCCGCTACAAATAAAATACGAATAAAAATATTGTATGGATTATTGAATAAAAAGTACTGTAAACGCAATTGAAGATGTTTCACATATATAGATTTTTTTATTTTCAAAATCTCTCCCCCATTTTTCAAAACTAAGATGCAACACTTCTTAACTATTATCTAACGCACTTCACCAAAATATCTGGCGTTTAATAAATAAAATTCTTGCTATTTTTGAAACCATTGAAAATGCTTAGATTTCTGATGTTAATTTTCCAAAATGAATATATAAAAAGTAATTTTAGAGAAAAGCGATTTAATTTTTTAATATAAGAAATAAGCTGTATATACTTTATTGCGTATCTTAAAATATTAAGACCATTTCCTTGCGTATCACAACCTGGGAAGTATATAGATATATTGAAGAAAAGAGTAAAAATACCCCTCAAATGCCGAGGGTTTTCTCAACATTAAGGTTGCATCAACATTTAAGAGCTGAAAAATAAAATGATGATTCTGATTTGCACTTTATTGTCACGATGGGAAAGATGGGGGACATAAATCTTGTAGTATTCACAGGGTATTTTGCGTTATACTATTCAAACATCGTTGTAAAATGAGTTTGGGAACATTGAGAGATGCTCCTTAAAAAAGCGCGTGAATAAACAGTACAATGGCGTTTTGTTTTGAATGAGCGATGCAACCTCACGAGAATGCAAGAAACAAAAGCGTAAGATAATTCGTCATTACCCTCATTATTCAAAAACATCACCGTAGACGTTTTTTTAAATTGTAAAGTTGAATATAAAAGATGATCGTGGAAACGTGTTTTTACATTTACGCATTTATATTTTCCTCAAATGAAGCTTTTTTCACATTTTAAAGATGACACAAACCAATATACACAATATTTTCGCCTCAATCTAACATACAAAAGTTTGAACTGCTTAGAGAGCTCGCAACCTTTGTTTTAAATATATGGTAGAATTAGGATTGAAAAATTGATTTATGGATAAAACAAGTGAGACCTTTATTAGTGTAACACAAAAATGCATAACTAATTCTGAAACATTACGCATATGCAAAAATAAACAAAGTAAATAGCATCGTTTATGAAACAGCTTTTTGTATAAGTCATAAGTGTTTATTCGCCTTATATCACCGCCCTAGTGTTTTACAGCATAACAGTACACTATCATTTTATCATTCTCTCCATTATATATCGACAGATATTGAATCTAGATCTGATATACGGTAAATATTTAATGTGGTTATTCCATAAATAACTGATCAGAACATTGAGCTTTAAAGAAAGCGGATAAAATATTGTAAATTGAACACAGGAATGGACTAACTTATGAGTGATGAAATAACCTCACCAGCACAAAGCAATAACTATGATGCCGCTTCTATCAAAGTTCTCAAAGGTCTTGATGCTGTACGCAAACGTCCTGGTATGTATATCGGTGACACTGATGATGGATCGGGGTTACACCATATGGTCTATGAAGTTGTAGACAATGCTATCGATGAAGCTTTAGCCGGTCATGCAACTCTTGTAAACGTCACACTCCATGCTGATGGTTCTTGTTCTGTTCGTGATAATGGACGTGGAATTCCGACAGATATCCATCCAACAGAAGGTATTTCTGCCGCTGAAGTTATTATGACACAGCTTCATGCCGGTGGAAAGTTTGATCAAAACTCTTATAAAGTTTCAGGCGGATTACACGGTGTTGGCGTCTCTGTTGTGAATGCATTATCCGTTTGGCTTAAATTGCAAATCAAACGCAATGGTAAAATTCATGAAATATCATTTACCCACGGGGTAGCTGATGCTCCATTAAAAGTTGTTGGCGATTGCGATCAAGAAAGTGGAACAGAAATTAGATTTTTACCAAGCTCTGAAACCTTTACTATGGTTGAGTTTGATTTTGAAACTTTAGAGCGTCGTTTACGGGAATTAGCTTTTCTAAATTCTGGGGTTTATATTCTTCTTGTTGACGAGCGTCATGCTGATATTAAATCCGTTGAATTGCATTATGAAGGTGGATTAATAGAGTTTGTGAAATATATTGATCAATCAAAAAAAGCTCTGCTTGATACTCCTATTTATATTGCAAGTGAAAAGGATGGTATGAGCGTTGATGTTGCCCTGTGGTGGAATGATTCCTATCATGAGAAGGTCTTGTGTTTTACCAATAATATCCCTCAGCGTGACGGTGGAACGCATTTGATAGGTTTCAGAAGTGCCCTTACACGCCAAATTAATGGCTATGCTGAATCTTCAGGTATTGCTAAAAAAGAAAAAGTGAACTTAACCGGTGATGACTGCCGTGAAGGATTAACAGCTATTCTTTCTGTCAAAGTTCCTGATCCAAAATTTTCTTCACAAACAAAGGATAAGTTAGTCTCTTCTGAAGTGCGCCCTATTGTTGAAAGTTTGGTCAATGAAGGTCTTTCAATATGGCTGGAAGAACATCCTCATGAAGCAAAACTTCTCATTAGTAAAGTGGTAGAAGCTGCAACAGCACGTGAAGCAGCACGCAAAGCACGTGAACTCACAAGACGAAAAGGGGCACTTGATATCACTTCTCTACCAGGAAAGCTTGCCGATTGCCAAGAACGAGATCCCGCAAAATCAGAAATCTTTATTGTCGAGGGGGATTCGGCTGGCGGTTCAGCAAAAAGTGGGCGCTCACGTCAAAATCAAGCAATTTTACCCCTTCGTGGTAAAATCCTCAATGTTGAACGAGCACGTTTCGACCGCATGCTCTCATCTGATATGATTGGAACACTTATTACAGCTCTTGGAACGTCTATCGGTAAGGATGAATTTTCACCAGATAAATTACGTTATCATAAGATTATTATCATGACGGATGCGGACGTTGATGGAGCCCATATTCGTACTCTGCTGCTCACTTTCTTTTTTAGACAAATGCCCGAGTTGATTGAACGTGGACATCTTTATATTGCTCAGCCTCCTCTTTATAAAGTATCGCGTGGAAAATCTTCCCAATATATTAAAAATGAAGCAGCGTTTGAAGAATTCTTGATCGATACTGGATTAGAAGAAACAACGCTTGAGCTTTCAACGGGAGAAGTTCGTGCAGGGGCTGATTTGTATCAACTCGCTAAAGATGCTCGTATATTACGTCAACTTTTAAATGGTCTTCATACCCGTTATGACCGTAATATTGTTGAACAAGCAGCAATTGCTGGCGCTTTTAATCTTGAAGTCTTTGCAACACAAGAAAAAGCGCAAAAAATAGCAGATACTACAGCACACCGCCTTAATCTGATTGCTGATGATATGGAACAAGGTTGGAGTGGACGATATACAGAAGATGGAAGTTTATGTTTTGAGCGTATTTTGCGTGGTGTTAAAGATGTTGTTACGCTTGATGTGGGACTTATAAATTCAACTGACGCACGCCAAATTGATCGCATTTCTCAAAATTTTATCGACATATATCATCCTCCTGTTCTTTTACGTCGCAAAGATAAAACAGAGCGTATTTTTGGTCCTATGAGCCTTTTAGAGAGCATTTTTACAAACGGTAAAAAAGGTGTTACTCTTCAACGTTATAAAGGTCTTGGGGAAATGAATGCTGAACAACTTTGGGAAACAACGCTTGATCCCAATGCACGTTCTCTTTTACAAGTAAAAATTAATGATGCAACCGATGCAGATTCACTCTTTTCTCGTCTCATGGGTGATGAAGTTGAACCTAGACGTATTTTTATTCAAGACAATGCCTTAAGCGTTGCCAATCTTGATATCTAAAGGTACTCTTCTGTTTTTGGCTGTGTAAACGTCGTAGTTTTATACGTTGTTTTTTCGTAGTTGAACATTCCCTCTCTATTTCATTTACGATAAAAGAAAAATAAGGAAGATCATATACATGGCAATTGAAACAGAACGTGTAGGAACCAAGGGTGGCATGGAGCACTCTTTTGGTTTTACAATAGTAGATGAAACACAAAAACAATCCATGGTGGATGGTGTGTTTCATTCTGTTGCTGAAAATTATGACAAGATGAATGATATCTTATCCTTAGGGCTACACCGTGTGTGGAAAAATTCCATGATTGCTTGGCTTTCCCCACCAGCACTTTCTCATTGGAAAGTTCTTGATGTCGCTGGCGGTACAGGTGATATTGCTTTTCGTATTCTTAATGCTTCACGCCAAAAAGCCCATGCTACAGTGCTTGATATTAATGGCTCAATGCTCAGCGTTGGCAAAAAACGCGCACAAAAAAATGGTCTTGCCCCTCTGATTGATTTTGTTGAAGCCAATGCAGAAAATCTACCTTTTGAAGATCAAAGCTTTGACGCTTACACGATTGCTTTTGGAATTCGCAATGTTCCTCATATTGATCAAGCTCTTAGAGAAGCTTTTCGTGTTTTAAAGCTCGGTGGACGTTTCTTATGTTTAGAATTTTCAAATGTCGAGATGCCTTGGCTCGATAAAATTTATGATCTTTGGTCTTTCCATGCTATCCCTAAGCTGGGTCAATTTATCGCAAATGATGGCGATGCTTATCGTTATTTGGTTGAATCTATCCGCAAATTTCCTAAGCAAGATGATTTTTCCCATATGATCAAGCATGCGGGGTTTTCGCGGGTATCGTACCGCAATCTCACCGGTGCGATTGCAGCGCTGCATTCAGGTTGGAAAATTTAAAAATGGTGCAAATTTCCCCTTACTTTCAATTGATGCGTGCAGGATGGGTTTTAACACGTGAAGGTGTTTTAAGTGCTCTTCCTCATGATGATCTTCAAGGATTTCCAGCGCTATGTCATCGTATAGCGAGTGCATTAGCACGACGCAAAACAAAAAAGAAACAGCGATCTGAAAATATTTCATATGCCATTAATAAGCTTGGACCCTCTTACATAAAACTTGGTCAATTTCTTGCCACAAGACCTGATATTGTTGGGCGTGATATTGCGGAAGATTTGTCACAGCTACAAGATCGTGTCCAAACATTTTCTTGCACTGCCGCTATTGCTCAAATTGAAAGTTCTCTTGGTCGCTCTATTGATGATTTATTCGTAAATTTTTATCCCCCCATTGCCGCCGCTTCTATTGCTCAAGTTCATCCAGCTGAATACAGTGATAAAACTGGCCATAAGAAAAAATGTGCTGTAAAAGTTATTCGTCCCAATATCAGAGCACGTTTTTCTAAAGATCTTAGAGGATTCTATCTCATTGCTCATTTACAAGAGCGCTATATCCCTGCCTCTCGAAGGCTTCGTCCTGTTTGTGTGGTGGATACTTTAGCACAAACAACACGACTTGAAATGGATTTACGCTTAGAAGCAGCAGCTATATCTGAAATGGCTGAAAATATTCAACATGATACAGGCTTTCGGGTTCCACGTATTGACTGGGAACGGACAGGACGTAATGTCCTTACAATGGAATGGATTGATGGTATAAGAATATCCGAAACTTCCAAACTCAAAGAAGCAGGATTTGATTTGAAGGCGCTTGCTATTACGCTTATTCAATCTTTTCTTCGTCATACACTGCGTGATGGTTTTTTTCACGCCGATATGCATCCTGGTAATTTATTTGTAGATGAAAAAGGATGTATTGTTGCTGTTGATCTAGGCATTACAGGAAGGCTTGGCAAAAAAGAAAAGCATTTCCTTGCTGAAATTCTTTACGGCTTTATTACCCGCGATTACCATCGAGTTGCACGTGCCCATTTTGAGGCAGGCTATGTTCCTTCACACCATAATATCGAAAGCTTTGCGCAAGCCAACCGCGCTATTGGCGAACCAATTCACGGACAATCAGCACAAAGCATTTCCATGGCTAAATTGCTCACTTTATTGTTTGAAGTCACTGAATTATTTGACATGCAAACGCGACCTGAACTTTTATTGCTGCAAAAAACGATGGTTGTCGTGGAAGGTGTTGCCCGCACATTAGACCCCACTTTTAATATGTGGAAAGCTTCTGAACCCATTGTCAAAGAATGGATTAGTAAAAATTTAGGACCCGTAGGCGTTGTAAAAGACTTTAGTGAAGGAGCACAAGCTCTCCTTTCGCTGGCACGCAAAACACCACAATTGGTTCAAAATTTCCAACAAATAGAAGAAGATTTCAATCAAATGAGAAAAACAGGTTTTAATCTTTCTCCTGCTACCCTCAAACAACTTGCTGTAGAACAAAGTCACAGAAACCGTTATGGTCGTTATAGTCTTTTCATCATTGCACTTTGTTGCGCTTGTCTTACTTTTTACTTTTTTCACCTTTTCTAATCTCCTTAATATGCTAAAAATATCAACAATGAAATCATTGCAATCATTTTATTTCTTGGAGGTATTTTATGGCCAGTATTACCATTCGTAACCTGTCTCCTGAAACCAAAGAAGCTTTACGCATACGCGCCGCGCAAAATGGTATTTCTATGGAAGAAGAAGTCCGACGCCTTTTAAGCAATCCCACTCCTCTCACCACACAACCCCTTCATACTAGCGCTGTTGAAATGCAATCATTGAAATCAAAATCTCTCCTTCTTATTATTGGTGGAAGTATTGCATCCTATAAAGCACTTGATTTGATTCGCCGTTTACAAGAACGTGGAGCACATTTAAAAGTTGTAATGACAAAAGCAGCGCAAAAGTTTATTACGCCTTTAGCCGCTGAAGCTTTAAGCGGTGGTACTGTATATACTGATTTATTTTCACGCGAAGAAGAACACGATATCGGACATATCCGTTTAGCACGTAATGCTGACCTTATTATTTTAGCCCCTGCTACAGCCAATCGCATTGCAAAAATAGCCAATGGCATAGGAGATGATCTGGCTGATTGCATTCTTTTAGCGGCACGCTGTCCACTCTTAATTGCACCCGCCATGAATCCGTCCATGTGGGCGCATCCTGCCACTATTCGCAATGTTGCACAACTGCGCGCAGATGGCGTTCATATCATCGGACCAGAAATCGGAAATATGGCTGAACGTGACGAGATAGGATATGGACGCATGAGCGAACCTTTAACTATTGTCGCTACCATAGAGACTATTTTGAATGTGCATGAAAAACCTCTCTCTGACCGCCATTTCATCGTTACCTCTGGCCCTACCCATGAACCAATTGATCCAGTGCGTTATATTGCTAATCGGTCTTCAGGTAAACAAGGCCATGCCATCGCAACCGCTCTTGCGCATTTGGGTGCAAAAGTAACACTTATTTGTGGACCTGTTAATCTTGCAGACCCACAAGAAGTAAAAACCATTCATGTTGAAACAGCACAACAGATGTTACAAGCCGTTCAAACCGCATTGCCTGCTGATGGTGCTATCTTTGTTGCCGCTGTTTGTGACTGGCGCAGTCAAACGCAGTCTTTACACAAAATTAAAAAGAATGCTCATAAAATACCACCATCCCTTCATATGGTTGAAAATCCTGACATTTTAGCAACGATTGGACACGCTCCAAACCGCCCCTCATTGGTCATTGGTTTTGCTGCTGAAACATGTGATATCATTGCCAATGCGCAAAAAAAATGTGTTGAAAAAGGAGCTGATTTCATTCTTGCTAATGATATTTCTCTTCAACTAGATGGTACAAGTGTCATGGGTGCTGATACAAATCAAGTTTATCTCGTAAGTAGAAAAAAAGTTGAACAATGGCCCCATATGAGTAAACAACACGTAGCGCAAAAATTAGCAAACGTGATTGTATCATTTTTTGCCCCCAAAACACCTACTCCTCATGAGGAAAATATACCCCTTTGCAAATAAGAACTCTTCAAACGCGTTGATATTAAAACACCTTATAAAATAGAACTGACAATATGTGTCTATCCATCTCAATTAGTATATAATATTTCTGGTTTATAATGATAATATCGCATTGTTCATATTAAATTAGAATCCCAGATATCATAAGATTCTCTCATTCCTCATCTCTCTCATGTTGAATCAATAAAAATCATTTTCTTGCACATTGTAAACAAGGATAACTGTATGAATACAAAACGTTTCAGAAAGAACTAAAAGCGCTTATAATGGACCGTCTCAAGAACCAAGGGCTTGTCTCGGACAACACTGAGGATGATGGTGCCAGCGTGCTCTTTTTATTAAGCGTAAAGTTAGTGATGCCCTATAAGTTTTATATTATTCACGAGAGCTTTACCCATATACCATTCACAAACGCTGTTGCGAAATGGGTGTGATGAGCGTTGGGAAATGTTTTTTTAAAAAATCCTATCTCACCCTAGCCTTCATAAAAGCAGGATCTATTGCACCACTGTCTCGCCAGCTTATAAAAAAACAAGCTATCATTCACTTTGGCTACCATCAATTTTGACAAAGCTCTTGTAATGGATAAAATTTATAAAAAGCATTTTCTTTCTTCAATGTTTTTATCCACATATTGGTCATATTTATGATATGCAAATAAATGATTTTGATTGTTTCATGATGAGAGCAGCTAATGAGAAAATATGACAACTTTATTTTGAGCTCTTATTCGCTATGAAAAATAATGTATAAATCAATAATATTATAACATCTCAATGCAATTTTAAGCATACTTCATGCTGACGCTCATAAAGAATGTAGACAAAATTCATTGTACCACTGTCTATAAGTTTATGAAACTGAAACCTTTATTATTTTCCTCAGTGATCGGTCTTTAAGATTAAATGTCTGTGTCCTCTCTCCAGAATACCAAGACCACAAAGACTAGAATTTTATCCATGATATCTTCACATTGTGATGTTTCATGAGAAGCATTTTTATTCCTTTATCGAAAGCTTTGTATCCATACATTGGTCTCGCCTATAATGTGTACGTAAATAATTTTTTGATGTTGAATAGAGTCTTTGAAATTAAAGAATATTTCTATATTTGGGATTTTATTCAAGTTGAAAATGATCAATTCTCTTCGATAAATTAGTGGTGTTATTATCTAAAAATTATTTGATACAGTGCACCACTTGTATGAAAAGTGCTTCAATGAATGCTTACTTCATTGCACTTATGGCTTTTAAAATTCAAAATCTCATCATTTTTAAGCATCCGTGGTTTCTCCCTTTCTTTGCTTCTTCTCAAAAAACTGCTCTTCTATGGGATCTGACAGTCAATCGCCTAAGCTTATTTTTTCCACTTCTATCATATTAATCATTCTGTTGCCCAAAATTAGAATATCTACGGAGCGACTACGTTACCCCTATTCCATTGAACTCAATATTTTTTTGAAAGCGAGGGGCAAGAGCATGCCGCCAAATAGTAGAAAAGTACAGAATTTTAGGAATTGTGCAAAACAATTAAGCACTTAGATAAACGAAGTTAGATAACTCTACTGAATAAATAGAAGTAAACAACTTTTCTCCCAAATAGTTCTTATTCCTTAATTTTTTACATATATCATATAAACGCAATAATCTACACTATGTACAAAAATACTAAAAATTTCTTCTACAACAGCTACTTTTTAAATTCTTCTTTGTTTTTAAAAATCAAAATTTCTATTTATTCAAACTTTATTTTTAACAAAGAAACCTTAACCGTTTTTTATAATGTTCTTGAAAAAAATCTTGTAATTCAAAGAAAGAAAAAATTACACTGTACATACTTTAAATATATTTCTTGTTTTTTTTGCTTCTTTCCTTAGTTTATTAATCTATGATTTTTACTGCTGCTTATCGTGCTTTACAACGTCTTCTGACCTCGCAATATCGTATTATGATACTGAAAGCATTGGGGGTTACTTTTTTCATTCTCACCATTTTATGGTTATGTGTGCACCAACTTTTTGTGTCTTACTTTTGGCCCTGGATTGCTCAATTTCTTCCTGGACTCCCTAGTTGGGCGGGATGGATTGGTTTTAGCATGCTTATCATCTTTAATCTTGGGTTGGCTCTTTTGTTGGCTTTTTTGATTGCACCCATCACAGCTATGATTGGTGGTTTTTTCATTGACTCTGCTGCTGAAATCATTGAAAAGGAGGATTATCCAAACGAGCCTATTGGACAAGCTTTGCCGTTTCAGCGTTCTCTTATCATTTCCTTTAAATTTGTTATTTTAAGCCTTCTTGGTAATGGAATTGCTTTTATTTTATTCTTCATACCAGGTATTAATTTAATTGCTTTTTATCTTATTAATGGTTATTTGCTCGGTCATGAATATTTCTTGTTTGCTGCTTACCGTTTTCGAACAGAGCAAAATGCGCGTGCTTTTTTACATACTCATTACACAACAGTTTTTGGCGCAGGATTATTGATAGCGATTTTTGTTTCGATTCCTATTATTAATCTAGCAACACCGCTTTTTGCCGCCGCCTTTATGACACATTTACACAAAATGCTTTCCCAAAAGACCATAGCACGCATTACACAAAAATAGTGTTCCTTGACTTTAAGGTTAATAAAACTTGCCAGCCAAAGAAAGCATAATATAAAATTTTATGCTTTATCTTTTATTAAAGCAATATATTGATTTATAATGATAACTTATCGTTTCACAACATGAGTGAAAAACCTAAATATTATGAGGGTTTCTCATTTTAATCCTATTCATATTGGATCAATTGAAATCGTTTGTTAATATCTCATAAATGGAGGTGGTGTGCGGATAAAAGTACTTTCAAAAAGGCGTGAAATATCTTTATATGAATCCTCTTAATGCAAACATTATCGTCGTATTGAAAACTGAAAAAGAATATGATGGTGCCGCTTTGTACCTTCTATTTCAGTAAAAACGGATAGCATAATGTCTTTTATACCATTCATGGAGAGTGTATACTCTTCATAAGAGAGTTTTGGAAATTATTGAAAGATATCTGTGTAAAACAAGCACGTAAATGAGTAATATAATGGTATTTTGAGCGTATTCTATTTTAATTGTAAAAAGCGTGCGCTTTAAAGAAACCTTTTGAAAAAAATCTTGCTCTGATGTTAGCGTTTCGCTAATATAGCGTTATTGTATTCATTATCTTTAATGGATTATTTTAGCCTTGTTAGCGCCTTATACTATAAGGTTTCTTTTCTTCAAAACTGTTGATACGAATGATTAATTGGATATTCATTGTTATTAAAAAATAAGGCGTTTGTTAACCATCGCAAGGAGTAAATTTTAACACCAAAGTAAAAAATACAAACATGTAAGTTCTTAGAACTTATGAGAAATTTATTATAGGGAATACTCTTCATGATGCATATGATTGTTATGATATGGGAAAAATTAAAAATTAAAAAACAAGCTATACGTACACTGATAAAAGTATTAAATAGACTCCTTTGTTCAACCGGTAAAGCAAATGTGACTGCTTAAGTTCTATATTCTTTCAAATCATGCAAAAGATGCACAATATTTAAAGGAAGGTTATAAAGATGAACTGGATTACAAATTATGTTCGTCCTAAAATTAACTCTATATTGGGGCGCCGTGAAATTCCAGAAAATCTATGGATTAAAGATCCTACCAGTGGTGAAATGGTCTTCCATAAAGATCTGGAAGCTAATCAATTTGTAGCTCCCAATTCTGGTCATCATATGCGTATCAGTGCTAAAAATCGTCTCATGCATTTTTTTGATGATGGTGTTTATACAGCTCTTGAAAATCCAAAAGTTGTAACAGATCCTTTAAAATTTCGTGACGAAAAACGCTATATTGACCGGTTAAAAGATTATCGTTCTAAACTTGGGGTTGATGACAATATTTTAAGTGCACGTGGTACGATTGAAGGCTTACCAATTATTGCAACTGTTCAAGATTTCGCCTTTATGGGTGGATCACTTGGTATGGCTTCAGGAGAAGCTATTATCAAAGCTTTTGATACTGCCATTGCTGAAAGGCGTCCGCTGGTTCTTTTTGCTGCTTCTGGTGGTGCACGCATGCAAGAAGGAACACTCTCGTTGATGCAAATGCCCCGTACAACTGTAGCGATTGAAATGTTGAAAGAAGCAAAGCTTCCCTATATTGTTGTGCTGACTAATCCAACCACCGGTGGTGTTACTGCTTCTTACGCCATGCTTGGTGATATTCACATTGCCGAGCCTGGCGCTATGATTGGTTTTGCTGGTCCACGTGTGATTCAACAAACTATACGTGAAACCCTACCAGAAGGTTTTCAAAGTAGTGAATATCTGCTTGAACATGGTATGATTGATATGGTTGTATCGCGTTTAGAAATGAAAACAACAATTGCGCGTATTTTACGCTTGATGATGAAACGCCCTGCTGTTTTTAACCCTTCCGATCCATCCCCAACAGACTCTCAAACATCGCTTTCTAGGACAAAAGCAGCTTAAGTTTATGCAACAAAGTCAAATACAAAGGGTGGTGGATGATTTACTAAGAAATTATCCGAAAAAATTTGATCTTTCTTTAGAGCGTATTGTTCACCTTTTAGAGCGTCTTGGTAACCCACATTTAAAACTTGCCCCTGTTATTCACATCGCTGGAACAAATGGCAAAGGATCTGCTTCAGCAATTTGCCGTGCTCTTTTGGAAAGTGCAGGATACCGCGTTCATGTTTATAGCTCACCTCATCTCGTCAACTGGAATGAACGCTGCCGGTTAGGTCAAAAAGGAGGTGGTCAACTTGTTACAGAAAACCAATTGGCTGAGACAATCCGTGAAATTATAAAAGTAAATCGTCAAGAGCCGATTACTATTTTTGAAATTTTTACAGCCGCTGCCTTTATGTTGTTTAGTATACATCCAGCTGATGTTGTCATTTTAGAAGTTGGATTGGGAGGACGTTTTGATGCTACCAATGTCGTTAACAAACCAGCTGTATCGCTTATTATGCCCATTGATTATGATCATGAGAGCTTTCTTGGAAATACAATTGCTCAAATCGCTTTTCAAAAAGGAGGGATTATCAAACCAAACGTTCCTGTAGTCATTGGGAAGCAAAATTATGAAGAAACTCTTGCTACTTTAATACCCCTTGCTAATAAAAATAAAGCATTTTATGTTCTCTTTGATCAAGATTATCAAAGTTATAAAGAACATGGACGTATGGTTTTTCAAAACAATCAAGGTCTCATGGATCTTCCCCTTCCTAACCTTATTGGAGACCACCAAGTTGCCAATGCTGGTGCATCTCTTGAAGCAGTTTATCAAGCGGGTTTTCAACTTTCAGAACAAACCATAAATGACGCTTTGAAAAATATTTATTGGCCCGCACGAATGCAGCATCTTACCCAAGGACTTTTGGTTGATCAACTATCTCCTGATATTGATTTATGGTTAGATGGTGGTCACAATCCTGCTGCAGGAAAAGTTATTGCGGCAGAACTTACACAATGGAGAAAAAAAACAGATCGCCCCATTATTATGATTGCTGGCATGCTTAATACCAAAGATGCTGTCGGTTATTTTCGTCCTTTAGCTAACCTTGTCGATAAAGTATATACGATACCGCTGCTTGACAATAATGCCAGTATCTCTCCAACAGACTTAGCTAAATCAGCCCAAAAAGTAGGAATCCCTGCTGCCCCAAAAGCGCACCTACAAGATGCTTTGCATAAAATTAAAATGGAATATAAAGAGGCTATTGTTCTTATTAGTGGTTCTCTTTATCTTGCGGGTGATATTTTGCGTGACAATAAAACACCACCGTGCTAGATAATTAGCTATTTTTAAAGCTTTGAAAGATAGACTTTTTAATCATGCAACTTGATTGTGCACTTTATCAACATCCTAAACTCATTACTGTTTTTGGCGGATCCGGTTTTGTAGGACGACATGTCGTTGAAACTTTGACTAAGCGGGGATATCGCGTTCGCATCGCTGTTCGTTGTCCACAAAAAGCTTATTATATGCTCCAAATAGGAGAAGTAGGACAAACCCAAATGCTTAAAACAGATATCAAGCATCGTGCCTCTGTTGCACGCGCATTGCTTGGAGCTGATGCGGCAGTGTTTTTACCCGGTAGCTTAAAACAAGCAAGTCAATCGAATTTTAAAAACACACAAATTGATGGTGTTTACAATGTTGCTGAATTAACAGCAGAAACTGGTATTCCGCTCATCTATATGTCAACACTTGTGGCTAACGAGAATGCTTCATGTCTTTATGCACGTGTTAAGTTTATGGGTGAACAAATCATTCACAACAAGCATCTTCAAGCAATTATTATCCGTCCATCCGTTATCTTTGGACCAGAGGATTGTTTCTTTAACACCTTAGCAGATTTGTCACGTTTTTTACCAATTATGCCTCTTTTTGGAGGTGGACAAAGCAAATTGCAACCCGTGTATGTTGGTGACGTTGCTGAGTTTATCGTGCGCGCTTTAGATGGACAGGTTGCTTGGGGAAAAAATTATGATCTTGGTGGTCCCCAGATTATCACCTTCCAAAATACTCTTGAAAATATACTCAAAATTATTCACCGTAAAAAAACAATCCTATCCATGCCCCTTTCTGCTGGTCTATTGATTGGAGGAATTTTGGGAACAATCGGTAAATTGCCTTTTGTACCAACACTCGTAACAGCCAATCAGATACGTTTTTTGCAAATGGATAACATTGTTTCTAAAGAAGCTATAGAGAATGGATATACTCTAGAAGGTGTGGGTATTACCCCCAGAGCAATGGCAGCATTCTTGCCAAGTTATCTCTGGCGATTTCGTCCACATGGTCAATTTTCCCAAAACCTACTCGTCTAGAATAAATTCTTCCAAAACTGAGTTAATTATTTGATTTATAATTCATAGCGCGTTGTTAGCGGTTTTAAAATCAGAGTGTTCAATAGAG
Organism: Bartonella sp. AP19HLJMH; assembly: GCF_042196245.1. NCBI lineage: Bacteria > Pseudomonadati > Pseudomonadota > Alphaproteobacteria > Hyphomicrobiales > Bartonellaceae > Bartonella > Bartonella sp. AP19HLJMH. The sequence continues at coordinate 87,787 of NZ_JBHIPX010000002.1, read as the reverse complement.
TGATGTTTTTACATTTTAAATACTCTATTCAGTATCACAAAAAATGTTTAATCGTATATCTATAGTCTTTTGATAAAAATCGTTGAAAACAGGAGAAAAGCACTTCTTATAAACTGTCTTTATCCAAGAGCAGGTGCAACATTGGAATCCTAAAGAACCGATTCTGAACTGCCTATCCATAAACATGATAATCTATGGCTTTGCATTTATATTATTTTGCTAAAAAGCTTAATAATGAGATTAAAGTAATTCTTCCTTTTTCAACAACCGCATAAGTGAGTAGAATACGAGTATACTACTTTCGATATTATCCCATAAAAATCAATATAAAAACTGTAAAGCAATGCACCATTTTTATTATTTAAAAGGTATTCCCTCTGGAGACTTTTAAAAGCTTTAAAGTTACGTGAAAAGGATAGAATTTTGTTTATATAATAAAACTTATCATGAAGATCTCCTACTCCGTCAGCAACATCACTACTCAGATCCATAAATGCATATTTGTTGCACAAATTTATGGAGATTTTAAAAGAGCTTTTTCACATAAAGAAGTCCTCTTCTTGTCTTGCATTTTTTTTTAATTTCTCCTACCGTCTTGGAAAAACTTATTTTAAAGGAATGAAGAATGGCAGCTCAAGATTTTGTTGTCAAAGATATTGCACTTGCCGCTTATGGTCGTAAAGAACTTGATATTGCTGAAACAGAAATGCCTGGTTTGATGGCTTGTCGTAAGGAGTTTTCTTCCAGTCAACCTTTGCGCGGAGCGCGTATTTCTGGCTCATTGCACATGACAATTCAGACAGCTGTTTTAATTGAAACATTAAAAGCGATTGGCGCCGATATACGATGGAGCTCTAGCAATATTTTTTCTACGCAAGACCATGCAGCAGCAGCTATCGCCGCAACTGGCATTCCTGTATTTGCCATTAAAGGTGAAACATTGGAAGAATATTGGACTTATATAGATGCAATCTTCCAATGGCCAGATGGTAATCCTTCCAATCTTATTTTAGATGATGGAGCTGACGCCACAAACTATATTTTAATGGGAAGTCGTGCAGAACAAAATAAAGATATTTTATCGCATCCCAAAACAGAAGAAGAAGAAATTTTTTTCAAACAAATACAAAAGCGTATGGATGCAACGCCAGGTTTTTTTACACGACAGCGCGCGGCAATTAAAGGTGTAAGCGAAGAAACCACAACAGGTGTAAACCGTCTTTATCAGTTACAAAAAGAAGGACTTCTACCTTTTCCTGCTATTAATGTTAATGATAGCGTCACTAAATCAAAGTTTGATAATAAATATGGATGTAAAGAATCATTGGTCGATGGTATTCGACGTGGAACAGATGTGATGATCGCTGGTAAAACTGCCATTGTCTGTGGTTATGGTGATGTAGGAAAAGGTTCAGCAGCATCTCTTTCTGGTGCTGGGGCTCGTGTTAAAGTAACAGAAATTGATCCTATCTGCGCTCTTCAAGCCGCTATGGATGGCTATGAAGTTGTTAGTTTGGATGATGCTGCTTCCAGTGCTGATATTATCATCACGACAACAGGCAATAAAGATGTTGTTCGTTTAGATCATATGCGACAAGTAAAGGATATGTGTATTCTTGGAAATATTGGTCATTTTGATAACGAAATCCAAGTCGCTGCCCTTAGAAATTTGCCATGGACAAATATTAAACCACAAGTTGATATGATCACCTTTCCCGATGGAAAACGCATCATTTTGCTCTCTGAAGGGCGTTTGTTAAACCTCGGGAATGCGACTGGGCATCCTTCTTTTGTCATGTCAGCCTCGTTTACTAATCAAGTTTTAGCGCAAATTGAACTTTTTACCCGTTCAGAACACTATACAAATGAAGTCACTGTTTTGCCTAAACATCTTGATGAAAAGGTTGCACGTCTACATCTGGATCGGTTAGGAATAAAATTAAGTGTTTTATCAGAAGAACAAGCCGCTTATATTGGAGTCTCACCACAAGGACCTTATAAACCAAACCATTATCGTTACTAATACGTTTCCTTGGGTTAAAAAAGGGAAAGATGCCGTGCTCAGCTTTGGTGACTATAACCCCAAAGAAAAAGCTCAAAAAGAGATCCGAATCTATACGTATATATTTTGCCTTTTTTTCTTTTTTTCTCCAACATGCGCTTTTGCTCAGTCATTGGAAGGTTATTTACCATTTTTCTTCACTTTGCCGAATGGTCCATGGCTGCTTTTAGCGCTGTGTGGAGGAATTTCTTGTGCTTCACTTCTCTCGTGTATAGCTGTTACCGTGCGTGCAAAAAAAACTGCACAGAAGCCTTTTAAGATAATTCAGGCAAATTTTTCTGAAAAACTTAAATATTATGAATGGCTTCTGGAAGAAACCGAGCAATTCCTTCTTATTTGGGAAAATCCAACAACCTTACCCCGTGTTGTTGGTGCTCTTTCTGCATTGCAAAAAATAGGAATCGATCAGAAAGATTTTCAGCGTTTTGAGCTCTGGGTTGAAGAAAATTCTCTGCGAGAACTTGATTATGCATTGACTCAACTACGTTGTAAATGTCACCCTTTTGATCTTTCTATCACCACCACAAACAATGTACTGCTACAAGTTACAGGAGTCATCGCAGGAACAGTCGCCATTGCTCGTTTTCAAGATATCTCAAAACAACAGAGTGAAAATTCTCGTTTACAGAAAGATATCGCCCGCCTTCTTACTGAACTGAGAATGCAGCGTAATCTTCTTGATCTTATTCAAGAGCCCGTATGGATAAAAGATTGTGAAGGAAAAGTTTGTTTTATCAATCGCGCCTTTAGAGAAATGACAGACTTTCGTGAAGACAGTGATGACGTGGGGGATCTTTTCAATGAAAATACACAACGCAAAACAGATGAAACAGAAACAATTTTTCAAGAACATGTTCATACGGTTATTGGTGGAGAACGGCACCGTTTTCATCTCACACGTATTACAACAGCTGAAGGGATGGCAGCTTTTGCACGTGATGACAGCGCATATGAAAATCTTGCTCATGAATTAAGATATGTTCTTCAAAGCCATTGTGAAACACTTGACCAAATTTCAACAGCTGTAGCCATTTTTGATACAAACCAAAAATTAAAATTCTGTAATCATGCTTTCAAAATTTTATGGCCGTTGGAGAGTTCTTTTTTAGAAAGTGAACCAAGCCATACATTGTTTCTTGAACGTTTACGTGAAAAGGGGCTCATTGCTGAACACCCTGATTGGCGCGCATGGAAAGAAGAACTTTTAAAAGCCTATTGGCAAACAGAATCGAACCAACAAATTTGGAATCTTCCAGATGGACGTACGGTGCGTGTTGTCTCGAACCCTCATCCACAAGGAGGTGTCACTTGGCTTTACGAAAACCTTACAGAAAAAATTGATCTTGAGCGCCGTTATAATACACTTATTAAAATACAAGGTGAAACACTTGATAAACTTTCTGAAGGTGTGGTCGTTTTTGGTACTGATGGACGCCTTCGCTTATCGAATCCTGCCTTGTCGAAATTGTGGTCTCTTCCTTATAATTTACTGGTAGAAGGAACCCATATTACACAGTTACAAAGCCATTGTTCAGCCTTAACCTTGGGGCAAGAATGGGATCAATTTACCAAGTTCATTACCGGTTTTGCTGAAAAACGTGAAACATTTTCAGGTCGTATAGATCTTAAAAATGATATGATTATTGACTATACTCTGGTCCCTCTTCCTAATGGACAAACGATGCTTACTTTTGTGAATGTTACGGACACTGTCCATGTTGCGCGTGCTCTTCAAGAAAAAAATGAAGCATTAGAAAGTGCTGATCGTTTGCGTAATGAATTTGTCCAACATGTTTCTTATGAATTACGCACACCTCTCACCAATATTATTGGATTTTCCGATATTTTACGTGATCAAATTTTCGGCTCTATCAATGAACGTCAACAAGAATATCTTGAACACATTCATTCAGAATCAGGAACTCTTTTAAATATTGTTAACGATATTCTTGATCTTGCTACCCTTGATGCAGGCATTATGGAGTTGGACATAAAATCGGTTAACATTGCCGATGCTATGATACAAGCAGTAGCACGTGTAGAAGATCGCCTTAATGGACGGCATATTACGCTTTTACAACAAATTTCTCCTTCCTTAAATTCTATTTCTGCTGATGAAAAGCGCTTGCATCAAATTTTTGTGAATGTACTGAGTAATGCTATTAATTTTGCAACGGAGGCGAGTACTATTGAATTTTGCGTCGATGAACAAGATGATAACATTGTCTTTAGCGTTCACAATCAGGGCTCTGATATCCCAGAGGACGTCCTTGATCGTATTTTTAAACGTTTTTCTTCCCATTCACACCATGGTGGGCGTGCGGGAGCGGGTCTTGGCCTTTCCCTTGTAAAAAGTTTCGTTGAACTACACGGTGGACATGTTGAAATTCTTACCGGTTCTGGAAAAGGAACAACAGTTAAATGTTTTTTCCCACTCTCCAAAGGAGATACGATTTTTTAATTTTAACCTTTATGATAACAAAAATTTTTCATCCATTTCATGGAACTTTTAATGAATTTTAGTTTTTTTCTTGAAAATGAAGAGGCAACAAAGCTTTTTGCACAAAATTTAGCTCTTTCTTTAAAGCCAGGAGATCTTGTAACGCTGCAAGGAGATCTTGGAACTGGAAAATCAACCATTGCACGTACAATCATTCAAACACTTGCGAACGATAACACTATGGATGTTCCAAGCCCTACTTTTACTCTTGTGCAAAGCTATCAACTTCCAAAGTTTGAAATTATTCATGCTGATCTTTATCGCCTTTCTATGGCAGAAGAAATTGATGAATTAGGGCTTCATGAAACTCGTGAGAAAAATATTTTACTTGTTGAATGGCCAGAAAGAAATACAGCTCTTTTAGAACTCGCCACTTTTGCACTCACCTTACACTATAAAGAACATGGGCGTCATATAACAGTTAGATCAGCGCAACATTCCATTGAATGTTTGCAACAGTCTTTTACAATTCGTACATTTTAAAAAAACATGAACATCATCATTTTTTAATTTGATAATACCTCAGTACTACCTATGAAATCTGAGATGATGGACAACATAAAGAAGGCTTCATGGAGGCACCAACCATGGAAGATGAAACGAAATGCTGACTCTTTTATATAACAATGACATAAATTGCAAAGAACAGCCGTTAATTTATAGAAATTCATCAATTTATTTTAGAGAATCTGATACCTACAATTTTGATTTTAGAGAATAGTATAAGAGAATTTTAAATTGAAGTGATAACCCTTTAGAAGAGCATTATATAACCTGTAGTGAATTGCTTGTCTCTTTCTGCTTAAAAATTGTGAGCTTCAGAAAAGTAATTTGCAAAGTTTTTGCTTAAAATCTCCCTTTATGTGTTGAAAACACTATCTATCTCAATAGTCTTATCTAAGAAGAAATACCTTTAATGAAATTATCATTCACCCAATATTTTTAACGCGCCTATAAGGAAAGAATTGCCTATATTCTTCATACAAAGCAATTTTTTATAAAAATGGTCAATTGAATCATGCATAAAAGCACGAATTCTTAAATTCATTTACAATTTTGATTTTTATTGTCTTTTCATTATAATATAATGCAAAAAAGAATATTTTAAAAAAGTCAAAAGGAGAGACAAAACTTCTCTCCTTTATAGTGATTATATGTGGAATTAACTAAGCCCATCTTTTATCCATTCAGAAAGACGTCCTTTAGAGGTAGCGCCAACCATATTCGATGAAATATTTCCATTTTTAAACATTAGTAATGTAGGGATAGAACGTACTCCGTATTGGGTAGCCAGTTCCGGATTTTCATCAATATTTACCTTAGCAATTTTAACTTGATTTTGCATTTCTATTGAAATTTCATCCAAAATTGGAGCAATCACTTTGCAAGGGCCACACCATTCTGCCCAAAAATCAACCACAACAGGGGTGGAAGAGGTTAGAACTTCACTTTCGAAATTGTCCTTATCAACTTTTATACACGTCATTGATTTATCCTTTATATTCATCTTTTATAGATTGGTATAATAACAATTCATATCAAGTTATTGCAAAGATAAATTATTAAAGGACTTTTTTACACCAGGGATTGTGCGTTGTGTTTGTTTGAGCGATTTTATGAAAGTAAATAAAATGTAAAAATGCTTTGCAAGGAAAAGAGTAACTTATAAGGCAACTTCACTAAGAAATGCCTCAAGTTTTTCTGGAGGAAGTTTAAAAATTTTGGCTTCTTTACTGTAGATAAGCAGAGCCTGTATATCTTTATCGGGATGAATAGCTTGCAATAATTTTCGATAAAGAGCCATTTGCAACCAATGATGGGAAGCAATAGCAGCTTCATTTTCTGGCGGGGTTCCTGTTTTAAAATCTGCAAAGATAACACTGTTTTGCGTGATGTAGAGACGGTCAATTTGACCAGAGATTGCTTGTTCTTTTCCACGAATTTTCACAATACCCATTAAGGAGACCTCAGCACGTGAATGCTCAGAGAAAAGGGGTTTGAGATAAACATGATCTAATATTTTCCAAATATGGCAAAGAGCATCTTCTCTTTGGCTCTCATGCCAATGAGAGGCTTTGATATTGAGATAGTTTCGAGCATAATCTCGACGTTTTTGTGGGGGACAATCGGGCAAATACTGTAACAATCGGTGAACGAGATTACCATATTCAATGGAAAAAGCTCTGTTTGTGTTCATGGCTCCTAAAACAGGTGAAGTGGTAAGCTGTTTTGGACTTGAGGACAGCTCTGTATCAGCTTCAATGGAAAGGCTCGCCACTGACGGTTTTAACGGTTTTGGTAACACTGGTTCTGCTGGTACTTTATGAGAGAAAAAAGCAGGCAAAGGTGGTAAGGTTTGGCATTCAGCGGAAGGAACTTTTGAGTTTATAGAAGCAGAAGAAGCAGGTGTAATGCAATAACGCCAAGCTGCAATATCTTCCGAAGAATCTTTTATAGCAAGGGCATGCGGTTCGAGGGCTTTTTTTACGAGTTGTAACCATGTATGAGATGGCGTTTTCGGACCTTTATACCCACAAATAAACAAGCGATCTTCAGCGCGTGTCATTCCTACATAAAGAAGACGCCTATATTCTTCTTCTGCACGCTCTTTTAAATATGAAATTGCTTGTTTAGAGAGTTTTGTATTAAACTTTTCATTGGGATGCCAAATAAAGGCTTGTTTTCCGTTCCATTGTGCATTGTTTAAAGGAACTTTAAGCAAGTGAGGCGCATGCTGAGGATGCCAAATCGCACTGCCAGGATCGACTAAAAACACAACAGCAGCCTCTAGTCCTTTTGCAGCATGAACAGTCATAATGCGAATTTCTTCATTACTTTGTTCAAATTCACGTTTAATTTCTGGTTCGCTTGCACTTAATGTTTCTAAAAAAGCTTGTAATCCTGGTAATCCTGTTTTTTGAATAGTGAGCGTATAATCCATAAAAGCATCGAGCACATCATTTGCTTCAGATCCTAAACGGGATAGAATTTTTTGCCGTCCCTTATCATTGTTCAGAATATAGCTATAGAATTCAAAAACCGGTATTTGATCCACTAAAGCACGATAATGGTTTAGCTTCTCAAAAGCATCTTTAAAAGATACCTGCGATGATGTATGCGCACACAGACTTTGCCAAAGAGAGCCGGTGCGGTGTGCGGCAAGCTGATAGAGTTCCTCTTCACTAAGAGCAAAAAGTGGGCTTTTTAAAACACAAGCAAGAGAAAGATCATCTTGTGGCTGTAAAACAAAACGCGCAAGCGCCATTAAATCACGGATACTAATATGTTTGGTAAGCTGTAAACGATCAGCCCCTGCTACGGGAATATTACGGTGTTTAAGAGCACGAGAAAGAGCTGAGACAAATTGATCACGTTTACGGACCAAGATCATAATATCACTTGCACGTATTAAGCGTCCTTTTGCTGGAAGCATTTCGCCTTTTTGTAACCAGTCAGCAATCGTTTCAGCAATTTTTTCTGCTAAACGGACTTCAGGTGTATCTAAATGATTAACAGTTGCATGCCAATCTTGAGGAAACTCACTCGTTTCTTTTGAAATGGCATCCCATATAACAACTTCACCGGGACTGTGAACACGGATAGCTTCATGCACCGTTTTTGTATTGTCTGCCGAAAGTCCTTTATAGTTTTTTGGTGTTTCAAAAACAAGATCAACGCTTTTAAGAACATCTGCTGTAGAGCGAAAAGAATAATGCAGTTGTATTTTTTCAAATTGCTGATTTGTTTGCTGCACTTTTTTTTGAATAATTCGTCCATTTGCAGCAAAATTTTCTGGAGCAGCGCCTTGAAAAGAATAAATAGATTGCTTTTCATCTCCAACAGCAAAAAGAGTCCGTATGTTTGTTCGTTGGCTATACCCTGAAAAAAATTCCTGTGCCAACAGTTGAATAATTTGCCATTGCTCAGGGTTGGTGTCTTGTGCTTCATCAAGTAGAATATGATCAAGTCCCTGATCAAGTTTATAGTGCACCCATTGGCTTGCACCTTTGCGCTGTAACAAATGAAGTGTACGCTCAATAAGGTCATCAAAGTCTAAGAAGCCATTGGACTTTTTTAGATTCTTATAAATTTTGAGATAAATAGTACAGAGCTGAAAAGCAGCCATATTGAGGGTGGCAACCTTTGCGCATTGATATTTTTCTAAAAGAACAGAAAGCTTGTTTTGTTTATCTTCAAGCATTTGTTGAATAAAAGGCCAAATTTCGTCTGATTTTTTATGAAATAAATGTGAAAAATTACGCGGCTCACCTTTTGTTGTAAAATAAACATCAGAAATAATATTGAGAATATTTGTCTCATCATGCACCTTTTCTAATTGGGAAAGTTTTGCCACCATATCCTTAAAGCTTTGATTACCATTGGTTTCACAATGCTTAAGAGCATAAAGAGGAAGGCGCGCTGTTTGTTTAATTTGTTCCAGAAGATATTGATTTGTTTCATTGGGCGCTAAGTTAAAAAGCGCGCGCAATTTTTCTTCTCCATTTTCAGATAAAAGAGAAGATAAAAAATCAGACAATTTATGTTGCTTTTCAACTGCCTCATAGAGCAATTGATTAAAAGTATGTTCGCTAATAACTTGAAGTAACAGCTGCAAAGCAGGTTGTACATCACGACGGGCTAAAAGTTCGCGACGGGATTCTTGTTGTAATTTTTTTCGACCGATATCATCGGGAAGTTCAAAATGCCCTGCAATATTGGCTTCTAACATAAATTGATGTAAGAGAGCTTCACAAAAAGCATGAATCGTTTGAATTTTTAAGCCACCAGGCGTTTCGAGGGCACGCGCAAAGAGTTGCCGTGCATAAGTTAGTTTTTGCGCATTAACAGGTTTTTTTTCAAACCGTGTTAAGGTTTCTTGCAGCTGTGCATCATCGAGCTCATTCCAACTAGAAAGCGTGCGAAAAATTCGTGATTGCATAACAGCAGCAGCAGCTCTTGTATAAGTAAGGCATAAAATACGTGCTGGAGGCGTACCGTTTAAAAGCAAACGGATAACACGTTCACTTAAAACGTGGGTTTTTCCAGATCCAGCATTTGCAGAAACCCACACGTTTTTTTGGGGATGTGTTGCTGTTGCTTGTGCATCAAGAGCGGCTTCAGGAATAGAAAAAAACGTCATGATTACTCTTCTTTATGAAAACCACTTGACCATTCCCACAACCGAGCCAAATGGTCGTAGTCACCTTCATATCGTTTTGACATGGGGACAGCATGTGAGAGATAGCCTTGTTGTGGATTTTGATAATAAGTTATGAGTGCGATAAGATTTTCCCATGCATTTTCAGCAAGATCAACAGCACTTAGATAAGTTTTTCCGTCTTTTTTCTTTAAAAGAATTGATTGGGATTTAATTTCACCTTTTTTGTTAAGGGGAATGTAAAATAAATTTGAGGGTGTAAAATCTTGAAAATCTGGGAAGCCCCCTTGTATGAGTAAAGCTGTTTCTAAAGCCAATTGCGGAAATAATAATTCACGAACTTGTTTTGATGAAGGAGGGGTTCCGGTTTTGAAATCTAGAATTTCAACCGTTTTATCTGGCAAAACATCAAGACGATCAGCGCGTCCTGAAAGGGTTACTCCTGTTGTTCCTATAGGAATTTTTTGTGATACCACTTCCGAATATCGCTCTCGCAGCCCTAAACTTTGTTCCCATTGAATAAAGCGTGGAGCAAGGTTTTCAAAACTATTCCACCAAATTACTTCAATATCGGGTGGAAAATTGAACTTATCAAACTCTTTACGCCCAATAGCAAGCAGTACATTGAGTGCATTTGCAGCATTTGGATTTTTCATTTGTGTGCAAAAAGCTGCAAGAATAGCGTGATAAAGTGTTCCTCGTTCTGAAGCGCTAGGATCATGAATAAGTTCTTTAAGTGGTTTGAGCCTTAAGATTTTTTTGGCATAAATAGCATAGGGATCATATCGCAATGTTTCTATTTCAGTGACTGAAAAATGGCGCGGGCGTATATCAAGAGGTGGAGAAGGGCAAGGACGTTCCACCTCAGAAGTTATGCTTGTATGATCAAGCATCTTTGCCCAATGGCGTAGTATTTCACCTCGTTCACGGATTTGTTCCCAAACCTGTTTTCCTACAACTGTTTCCATGCGTTGTAGCCAGCGTGATGGAATGGAAGGCGTATGATTAACGCGCAATGCGCGACTCATCACCACTTTATCCATTCCCATCGCCCATTGAAAATCATGCGCAGAAAGACCAATACGCTGCTCTGGTGGTTCCAGAGTTAACATCATTTTCATCGGTCGCGATAAAAAAGCATCATTTCGGGTTGATATTGGCCATGACCCTTCATTAAGACCGCCGATGACCACTGTATCAACCGTTTGCAAACGCGATTCCAAAGTACCCCAGATGAATAAACGTGGATGTCCCCCAGGCGAAGGTGCGACGGAACGAGTTGCTATTATGGCAGAAAACATAGCAGGCCATTCGCAAAGATGAAATGTTAATCCGGATTGATCACTGACCAATTCACGTAGAAAATTTGATAAGGCTTGTCCTGCTTCATGTTGATAAAGATGTGCAAGAGAATTATCCTCATTGCGACCAAAATTTTCAAAAATCTCAACAGTTGCTATTGCAGCCTCATTGATGGTGCATTCTTTCTCTTGTTTCATAAGAGATGTTAAAGGTTCAATAGCTGTCCTCAAAAGATGACAAAGGAAACGTGCTTCTTCACATTTCTGCTGATCAAGAGCGTTGATTTCAGAATTATTATGAAAGTATGTTTCAATCCATTTTTCAAGAAATTGATCACACTCGCAAAGCTTAATACGCCCTGTATTCCCTCGAAGAACAAAAAGTTCAAAATTTTCTGCCATTTCCCGTAAACGATGACGATTTTGTTGGAGTGTTGTAAGGGGATGTTTAAGAAGAGAAAGAAAAGCAATGGGATCATCAGGTTGCAATACATTTTCTAAGATAAGTCGTAAGAGAGTTACAGGCAATGTTTGTGCAAGTGGTATTCCGCCTGAATCATTTGCTTCAATTCCAAATCGCTGTAATTCCACGGCAACACGGCGTGCTAAATTACGGTCATTTGTAATAAGAGCCGCAGTTTTTTGAGGTTCTTCAATAGCTTTGCGTAAGGTAACAGCTATAGCGAGAGCTTCTTCACGTTCATTTATAGCTTCAATAAATGACCAATCTGCACAAAGATTTTCATAATCATCACGGACAATTTGTATCCATTTATCTGTTGTAGAAGCAGGTCGGAGTGCTTCTGATAAAAGAGCCATTCGTTTTTTCTTTGTTATACTTTGTTGGCCAATTTCGCAAACATGATGACGTTGACACTCCATGAGAGTTAGAAGTTTTTTTAAATGATATTGAGGATGGCTAAAAACATTTTCTGCAGGATCAAAAAAATCACAAGCTGTTTTTTCTTTATTGCTTGTGCTTAGTGCATTCCATTGTTCTTCATCCATATGAAGATCAAGGCCAGGAAGAACAACAGCCCCTTTGGGCAGAGAAGCTATAACCTTTAAAAGATGAGAAACTGCGGGCATAGAACCTGACACACCAGCAGCAATGATAGGTTTATCAGGCTGCGTGCATCGCAAAGTCTCTGCATGCATTGTGAGTGCTTGATTACGCCATTCCGCGGGATTGCTTCGTTGCCTTTCGGTCAAGATTTGTGGCCAATTTTGCGTAACAATAGTCAGAAAGTCGAGCGTTATTTGCCACCATTCAGCGACCATATCAGGTGCAATATCTTTAAGTTTCGACCAATCTGCTCCTTCTGTTTCAATTTCGTCCATCAAATGCGCTAAATCCTGAGCAAGCCAAATTGCATCAGCACTATGAGCCGGAATAAGTACATCTTCTGTACCAAACATGGCACGCAGATGCGCAGGTAAATTTTCACGCCATGGGCGAATAAGGCGCGCTAAAAGCAGTAAGCGTTCACTTTTTCCAATGGGTGGATTCAGAGTGCTGGTATGATTTTCAACAAAAAGGAAACTGTCTTCATCGACATCTCCTAGAGCACGAATGGTTGGTAAGAAAGTTGATTGTGTATCGCTTCTTTCAACAAAGGCTAAACGTAAAGCGCGAGCAGCACGACGTGTCGGAACATAAATAAGGCTATCGGCAAGGGCAGTTTGAATGTCTCCATTGGGAGCGAAATTATCAATAAGGGTACCGGAGAGCAGTGCCTCAACAAAGTGAGGCAAAAAAGCCATTCCAGAAGATATAGAAAAGACACGTGGTTTATAAGTCATATGATCTCATATTGGGAATAACAAATTTCATCTTATTGATTATTTGCTTTATTTTGACTGTATACAATTTTCATACAAGAAAAAACTGAAAAGCTCTATTTATACAGGAGATTTTTAGCTGACATTCAAAATACTGAAATATATGACCTTGTCTTAAGCTATTGTGAAAAAATATATCAAAATTTTAAAAGACGTTACAATTACAAATATATTATAACTTATTGAATATTATAAAATAAATTTACCGTATTCTTTATACAGTGCAATCTGAAAGTGTTCTTTACATACTCCTTTTGTTTTCAGAAAAAATAACAATATTCAGATCCCCAACTCAATATGAAAAATCATTATCAACCAAATTGTTACATAAAAAATTCTTCTTTACATTAAAAGCTTACTTGATAATCTTTAAAAGTAGAAAATTTTATCTTAGGAGCTCTTTCTGCTTCATAATTTAATGAAAAATGGTTCTCCGCTAAAAAAACTGGATCACCTTCTAAATCATACGCAATAGCAGAGCGGTGATTGCTGAGAAACTTTTGCAACTCATCTTTGCTCTGCGCTGAAATCCAACGGCATAAATTAAAGCGCGCAGACTCAAAATTCACTGGCAAAGAATATTCTATTTTTAATCGTTCTTTTAAGACATCAATTTGCAAAGCACCAATAACACCAATGAGAGAAGGCGACCCATCATCAGGAATAAACAATTGTACAACCCCTTCTTCAGCCATTTGTTGCAAAGCTTCTTTGAGCTTTTTTGCTTTCATTGGATCGCCCAAACAAACACGACGCAAAATCTCTGGTGCAAAATTTGGTACTCCCTTAAAGAGGATATCTTCTCCTTCAGTCAAAGTATCGCCGATACGCAATGTTCCATGATTAGGGATTCCTACGATATCACCAGCATAGGCTTGATCAGCAATTTGGCGCGAACGCGCAAAGAAAAATTGTGGAGCCGAAAGTGTCATCGGTTTTCCTGTTCGGACCAACTTTGTTTTCATACCACGTTCAAGTGTTCCCGAGCATACCCGAAAAAATGCAATACGATCACGATGATTAGGATCCATATTCGCTTGAATTTTAAAAACAAATCCCGTCATTTTAGGTTCAGTTGCTATGATATTGCGCTGATCTGCACTTTGATCACGAGGACTTTGACCAAAATCAATAAGTGCATTGATCAAATCACGAACACCAAAATTTCGTAAAGCTGAACCAAAATAAACCGGAGTCATATGACCTTCACGGAAAGCTTGAAGATCAAAATTCTTGCAAACACTTTGAGCAAGTTCTACCCCTTCAATAAAAGTGGAACGTTGATATTCAGGGAGTAAATGGACAACCTCTCTGGGATTTGAAACTATTTGCTGTGTTATCTCATCATCTTTTTGACGAAAACGATTATGATGAAGGTCATAGGTACCAACAAAATCTTTACCCGTACCAATTGGCCATGTTATAGGCGCGGTATCAAGAGCAAGCTTTTCTTCAATTTCATCTAAAAGCTCTATAGGATCACGTGCCTCACGATCCATTTTATTGATAAACGTAACAATAGGAATATCCCGCATCCGACATACTTCAAACAATTTCAGTGTTCTTGGCTCAATTCCGCGTGCCCCATCCAATACCATGATAGCACTATCAACAGCTGTGAGAGTGCGATACGTATCATCCGCAAAGTCCTCATGTCCTGGAGTATCTAGGAGATTAAAAATATGATTTTCATATTCAAACGTCATCACCGAAGTCACAACGGAAATACCACGATCACGCTCAATATTCATCCAATCAGAACGGGTTTGAATACGATCTTTTTTGGCTTTTACTTCTCCTGCAAGTTGAATAGCACCACCAAACAATAAAAGCTTTTCTGTTAATGTTGTTTTCCCCGCATCTGGGTGAGCAATAATTGCAAATGTACGGCGTCGCTTTACTTCCTGCACTCTTCGTTCCATTATTCCTCCACAGGACGTGCAAGTGTTTCAGCAATCAGTGCACGCATTTCATTAATCCCATAAAGCGCTATAAATGATCCCCATCGTGGACCTCGCTCTTGTCCAAGAAGGACTTCATACAACATTTGAAAAAAAACATTAGAAACACCAGGCCCACCTTCAGGGCTTTTTTTGCTATGATCTTGATAGCGTTCCGTTAACCTTGCAACATCAAGAAGCATATTTTGTAATATGTTGCCATCAACAGTTTCAGGTAAATGAGCTAATTTTTCATCAATTTGTGCTAATGTTGCTCGTTCGCTATCATCTGGTATACGAAATTTCTTGTTTGGTTTAACAAAAACATCAAAATATTTAATGGCAAACTTCACCAATTGATCAAGTTCTGGATAAGTTTGTGCATTTGCTTCTTTAGCGTAACGAGAAATAAAACCCCAAAGAACTTCTGCATTCTCCGCATTTGAAGCACTTACCAAATTTAAAAGCATCGCAAAGGATACAGGCAAATCAACCTGCGGTGGACAACCATTATGAATATGCCATACAGGATTACTAAGCCGTTCTTGCCAACTTTGACGACCATAAGCAGAAAGATGAGCATAATATTCATCTACAGCTTTAGGAATAACATCAAAATAAAGCCTTTTTGCTGTTTTAGGTTTTGAAAACATATAAAGCCCTAAACTCTCTGTTGGGGCATATGTAAGCCATTCATCAATGGTTAAGCCATTTCCCTTGGATTTGGAAATTTTCTGCCCTTTCTCATCTAAAAAGAGCTCATAGTTGAATCCTTCTGGGGGCTTTCCACCTAATACTTTACAAATTTTAGAAGAAAGATTTGTGGAATCGATAAGGTCTTTTCCGGCCATTTCATAATCAATGCTAAGTGCTGTCCAACGCATTGCCCAATCTACCTTCCACTGACACTTAACTTTGCCCCCCGTAACCTCTGTTTCTATGGTTTCTCCTGTTTCAGGTTCAATATAAGTGACAGTCCCTTTTTCAACATTACG
Organism: Bartonella sp. AP19HLJMH; assembly: GCF_042196245.1. NCBI lineage: Bacteria > Pseudomonadati > Pseudomonadota > Alphaproteobacteria > Hyphomicrobiales > Bartonellaceae > Bartonella > Bartonella sp. AP19HLJMH. The sequence continues at coordinate 71,989 of NZ_JBHIPX010000002.1, read as the reverse complement.
CGCAATCATCGGTACCTGTAATACTTTTCCAGAAAAGGGAGAAATCGGTAGAAAGAGTGAATAGGTCGCTTGCCGTTCTTCACCTAATGTTGGTAAAATAATTGCCATAACCTTGTCATAACAGGCAAGGATTTTCAAAAGTGTTTCATCAAAACGACCGGAATTGTAATAATCCGTAGCACTTGCAAATTCATAATCAAAACCAAAACGATCAAGGAAAGCCCGTAACCGCGCATTATTTGCCGCTCCAAAAGAAGGATAATCATCTCCAAAAGGGTCGGGTACACGGCTCAACGGTTGACCAAGATAATGTTCCATCCTCTCGCGATCAGGCACATTCTCAGGAACCTTGCGCAAACCATCCATATCATCAGAAAAACAAAGTAATTTTGTTTTTACTTTATTCTCCGTGAGAATATGAAATGCATGACGCACCATGGTTGTACGTGCAACTTCCCCAAAAGTTCCAATATGCGGTAAACCAGAAGGGCCATAACCTGTTTCAAATATCACACTGTCTGGATAACCCGTTTTTTCATACCGTTTGATAATCTTACGTGCTTCTTCAAATGGCCAAGTTCTCGATTGAGAAGCTGCATCTTTTAATTCAGGCGTAAGGTTGAGGGTATCACACTGATCACGCATCATTATTTATCCTAAAAATTACACTCTTTCAAAATAGGGTGTATGGTTCTTGAATTTATTCGTCAATAATAGCAAGCAAAAAGATGAAAATTTCTTTATACTCTTAAGTCACTATACAAAAACCGCCCTCGTTATAAACATATTTTGTTCTGATAAAAATCAAAAACATTCAATATTATAAAGCAAAATTGACCTGTTTTGATTATCGAAGCCTTCATTGCTATTATTATCATGGGTTTTGCTTATTATATTTATTAGCGCAGAAGATAAGCTTCTAGTATTGAACGAAAGAACGGTAAAAACCAACAGAAAAATGCTTAAACTAGGCATTTCATACAAAAGCACTAATCCATATTACACTTGTCACCGTAATTTTCTATTTCTTTTCTTTATCACCTTGATGACGCATTGCTAATGTACGCAAACGTAGAGCATTTAATTTAATAAAACCAGTTGCATCTCTTTGATCATAAACACCTTGATCATCCTCGAAAGTTACTAACTCACTGGAATAAAGTGATTTCTTACTTTGGCGCCCTTCAATAATTACATTCCCCTTATAAAGCTTTAACGTGACTTCACCTTCAACATGTTCTTGAGATAAATCAATAGCTGCCTGCAACATCTTACGTTCCGGCGAAAACCAAAATCCATAATAAATGAGTTCTGCATAACGTGGCATCAATTCATCTTTTAAATGAGCTGCGCCACGATCTAACGTTAAAGATTCTATAGCTCTGTGAGCCGTCAAAAGAATGGTTCCACCTGGTGTTTCATAAATACCCCGCGATTTCATACCCACAAAGCGATTTTCTACCAAATCTAACCGACCAATACCATTATCGCGCCCATAATGATTTAATTCTGCAAGTAAAGTTGCAGGAGATAAATTTTTTCCATTGATTGAAACAGCATCGCCTTTTTTAAAGCCAAGAGTAATTCTGGTTGCTTGATCTGGAGCATCTTCCGGCGAAAGAGTACGCATATGGACATATTCAGGAGCAGGAAGTGCTGGATCTTCTAAAATCTTTCCTTCTGATGAAGAATGCAATAAATTTACATCCACTGAAAAAGGCGCTTCACCTTGCTTATCCTTTTCTACAGGAATTTGATGAATACGAGCAAATTCAAAGAGATCTGTCCGACTCTTAAAATCCCAATCACGCCATGGAGCAATAATCTTTATATCAGGATTAAGCGCATAAGCGGAAAGCTCAAAGCGTACCTGATCATTGCCTTTTCCTGTTGCTCCATGAGCAATGGCATCTGCCCCTGTTTCCTCAGCAATTTCAATAAGGCGTTTTGAAATAAGTGGACGTGCAATTGATGTTCCTAAAAGATAAGTCCCCTCATAAACGGTATTGGCTCGAAACATCGGAAACACAAAATCACGCACAAATTCTTCGCGCAAATCTTCAATGTAGATCTCTTTAACACCTAGCATTTCAGCTTTACGACGAGCAAGTTCTAGCTCTTCCCCCTGCCCCAAATCTGCTGTAAAAGTTACAACTTCAACACCTAGCGCACTTTGCAACCATTTAAGAATAATTGACGTATCCAATCCACCTGAATAAGCCAAAACAACTTTTCTAATATTTTGCCACTTTTTCATTTTAAAGTTCTATATGAGCTACTTTTTTATTTCTACCCAAAAATCAAAACGATGCAAGAAATATAAAAATAAATTCTTTTTAAGCAACATTAAAAAGACGCAAAAAGCGTAAATAAAGGTGCCTCAAAGTATAAATAGTGAACACTGCTTAAAAATAAAAGGAGATTTACGTGTCATTTCTACCGGAGTGGTCTATTGTTGTACAATTTGCTTTAGCATCGTTGATTTTAGCACTTATTCCAGGACCAGATATGATGCTTTCTGTAGGACGAACCATTACACAAAGCAAAAAAGCTGGAATTATGTGCGCCTTGGGTAGTGCAACAGGGTTTGCCATTCAGGTTACCGCTGTAGCACTTGGCTTATCAGCGCTTATTTTTGCTGCACCACATACTTTTGTTCTTCTGAAAATTGTTGGCGCCTTTTATCTTTTATGGTTTTCCTTTCAAGCTTTACGGAGAAACCCCACTTTTTCCTTTGAACAGACATCTTCTAAATCTCAAAGCGCTAAACGTAACTATCTTGCTGGTATTGGAATTAATCTTCTCAATCCTAAAGTTATACTCTTTAACGCGACATTCTTACCACAATTTATCAATGCGAATGATCCTATGGCAACACAAAAATTGCTCTTTTTAGGACTCTCTTATATTCCTATTTCTTTCCCCATTACAATTGCAATCGTTTTTACAGCGCATAAACTTACCAAAACTCTCAAAAAGAACCCTCTTTATATTCGCTTTCTCGACTGGCTTATTGCTGGTACTTTTACCAGCTTTGCCCTCCATCTCCTTGTGGTTACAAAACATTGATTTATACGTGTAATGTATCGCTTTTAATTTAAATAAAAAAACAAATATTATAAGATTTTTTCATTTCAAACCTGTTTGTTTTGAATAAAACAATACCTTTCCTTTGTACATCACAAGAGAAGCTGGAGTTTTCGTATGGATAAAAACTATCTAAGAAAAGAATAAAAACACCTCTTATAAACCATCTCAAGTACTAAAAGCTGTTACAACATTGGGAGCTGAAAAATAGAATGGTGGTACCAATTTACACCTTTATTAAACATAAAGGTGTAGGAGTACAATACATTCACAGAAGCTTTTTGTTACACTCCTCACAAGCATTATCGTGATATGAAGAGTGTACTAAGAGATACTTAAAAAACATATCAATGGATAACTTAATGGTATTTATATTTTAGATCCTCTGTTTTGCTTGTGATGCGTGATCTTATTTAAGAAAATAATAAACAAAAGCATGAGGCAGTGCACAATCTCCACTTTTTAAAAGATATTACCGTAGATGCTTTTAAAAGACACAAAACCTAATTAATGAGTACGATAATAAGGTAGAAATTAGTTATAATCCTTAAGACCTCATATTCCCTCTAAATTAGGCTTCCTTCTTAATTTCAGAGATTATGCAAACAAGACTATAGACAATATCTTACCCCATTTAGCATATAAACGCTGAAACTGTTCGTCTAGCACTTATCCATCTTAATCTCTGTCTCACATATGCCATCGCATGAGGTTTGGATATTAATTTACAAACAAAAAAGTATAGGCCTCGATATCGCTGAAAATTGCGTTACCTAATGACCAATGGCATTTTCAAGTCGTAAACGTTCAGATTTACGTAAGCGCTCTGAAGCTGATTTAAGCTGTCCACATGCAGCTAAAATATCGCGTCCACGCGGTATCCGAATAGGAGAAGCATAGCCCGCTTGATTAACGACATCAGCAAAACGCTCGATTTGCTCCCAATCAGAACATTGATAATTACTCCCTGGCCACGGATTAAAAGGGATTAAATTAATCTTAGCAGGAATCCCTTTCAATAACTGAATCAATCGCTTAGCATCATCTAAACTATCATTGATATCTTTCAGCATAACATATTCAAATGTGATTCGTTTTGCATTGGAAAGACCAGGATAATTACGGCAAGCCTCCATTAGTAAAGCAAGCGGATATTTTTTATTAATGGGAACAAGCATATCCCTTAGTGTATCGTGTACTGCGTGGAGTGAAATTGCTAACATAACACCAATTTCTTCTCCAGTTCGGATAATTCCAGGAACAACTCCACTAGTTGAAAGCGTAATTCGACGTTTTGATAAAGAAAGTCCATCGCCATCAGAGGCAATCAATAAAGCTTTTTTAACAGCTTCAAAATTATAAAGAGGTTCTCCCATTCCCATCATAACAATATTGGTAATTTTTCGTCCTTCAATGGGAACAATTGCTCCATCAGGGGTATTCTTATCAGGAAAATCACCCAAACAATCACGTGCAACCAATAATTGTGCCAAAATTTCTTCTGCGGTCAGATTACGAACAAGCATCTGCGTTCCCGTATGGCAAAAAGAGCAGGTTAACGTACACCCTACTTGCGATGAAAGACATAAAGTACCACGTCCTTCTTCAGGGATATAAACCGTTTCAATTTCAACAGGCCTTCCAGCTCCACGTGCAGGAAAACGTAAGAGCCATTTACGCGTACCATCTTTTGATATTTGTTCTCCAACAATTTCTGGGCGCGCAATGGAGAAATGACACTTAAGTGTTTCTTGCATTGCTTTAGAAATATTCAGCATCTCATCAAAATTTGAAACACCACGCACATAAAGCCAATGCCAAAGCTGACGCACACGCATACGCGTTTGATGCTCTGGTACACCAACTGTCTTTAAAGCTTGCATCATTTCATCTTGCGACAAACCAATTAAAGAGAGCTTAGAACTCTCCTTCACGACCACATTATCTGTTTTTCGTGCAAAACATGAACCAACTGGTCTAAGGTCATAAGAAATGGCCATTGCTTTCCAATTCACATCACTATTTTAGAGTTATCGAAACCTTAATGGCACTTTTGAGCTGCATTTAATGCAGCAGTGACCCCTTTTAAGGAATAAGTATAAGTGGTATGCGTTCCTCGTTTTGATATCGCTTGCACTGTCATATTGCTTCCAGCACGCATAGCAGAAACAAGCTGCTTTTCTAGCTCTGATGACGCCAGCCAAGCTGAGGAATCTTTCGTGAAAAAATCAAAGTCCTTACCTCCAATGGTCACTGTCACTCTCGACCCTTCTTGAAGGGTATAACCAGCCATAAACTGCGGTTCAAACGAAATAGGTGAATGAGAACGCTTGGTAACCAAGAAAAAATTATCGCCATGATTAACTGTCGTTGGAAGAGCCTTCAAAGGTACCGATAACACATAGCAAATCGTATTTTTGGGCGATTTATAAGAATAGGCTCCCCACGCTTCAAATTGATTTAAACGGCTTGGCGTTTGTGCATATGCCACTCCCGCTGTAACAAGAACCATTACAGATGCAGCAATAACAGTCTTTTCAAACATCTTCATTTAGCTCACTTCTTTAGTCTCTAACAAGATTTTCTTCATTGGAAAAATTTAACAAAAACTCCTCGATATTCATGTGTTATTGTCCTAATTCCTTCAATAAGCGAAATATTTTCACACTAATCAAAATAGATTTCTACGTTTCATTGTGACCTTTTAATCGTTACCAAAACATAAACTTCTTATTCAATAACCACATTAAAAAATAATATCTTCATTTTACGCTACTTATTTCGTTTTTGTATAAAAAACGATTTCTTTAAGCTATAGAACTTCAAAACGAGATGAAAATATACCACCACTCTGTTAAGAAATAAACCTTACTCTTTATATCACAAGCAATCTGATGCAAAATTTTGAAAATACACCCCAGACTCCCCGCAAAAAAGCTTAATCGCCTTACGAATATCACTTCTCGACTTTATGCATTCAATACATTTATGTTCGCAGAATACTCCATCTTTTACTCATTATAGTGCATTCATATTTCGTATTCAATATCGTCCCGATAACACTTTTTCTCAATCTTCAAAAGACCTTGTAAAAATAATAAAATATTATCAAGATATTAATAATAAAACATAAAGAATTTAGATTCTATCTCAATAATCACATACAATTTTGTTTCTTTTGATCTTATTTCCCTATATATTTCATCTCCAATTATTAATTTCTAAAATGATTTTAGTAACTTATAATAGCTTAATCGTATTATTTTAATGTATTAGACGATATTTTTCTTTCTGTTATAAAAAACTTCTTAAGAATTCTTTGGGAAAGTCTCCTTATCTTATTTCTAAGTAATTTATAAAAAGAAATATAAAACTTTTTTCTATAGCAGTTCTAACATTACCATTTTTTAAACAATATTTTAATCAATTAAAGACACTTAAATAAATCTTCCTATGCATAAAAACTCTTTCACCCAACCTAAAGGTATAATTTTCATTCTTACCGTACAAAATTGTTCTTTAGCATGAGCTCTATACAACAGCAGACATCTAAATCATATCTATAAAATAGTTGATCTCTCCACTTGTGAAGAAGAAAGCTGGCATCATAACACTATTTTCCAGCCCCCAATGTTTTGCTGCAACCCTCAATACTTGAGACGATTCATAAGAAGCATTTTTACCCCTTTCTTGTACAGTTTTTATCCACACGCTAATTCCGTTTACAACGTGCAAGGAAATGGTTTTGATTGATTCAACATAAACAAGTTTGGAATGAGAGAATTTTACAATATTCGGATCTCTCATCTAACATGCGAAATAGTGAATTATATTTAAAATCAATATCTTGCTATACTGAAGATACAATATATCTCTTATTTCTTCTTGAGCATTAAAATATTATCCCTAAACACTCAAACTCAACTTACAAAAAAATTCAATGCACAAATAAACTTTTCTGTTGATTTCTTTCCCGCTTTCAAAGGACGAAGATTCTTAATCCAATCTGGACTGAAAAAGTTTGGATTCTTGTCGAGCGATCTCCTCTTTTCTTCCCACTCATGTGATTCACTTAACTAAAGGCTCTACAGACAAGTCCTGTTTAAAAATATTTACCACGCACTCTAAAAGCACTTAATATATTAAGAAGACTTACAGAATTTATCTCACCATATCTCAAATGATAGTGTTTTTACAGTATAACAGGATAAAAGAATCCACGAACATAATAATTAGATGCTTTAATATACGAGAACAAGAAAGGAAAAGCCCTTCGTTTTTGTTGGTTACTCTTTAAAAAGAAGGTTCAATTAGAAGTAATTTTCTTAAATCTCATGACATAACCTTTTGTTATTAGTCTTAAGATGCAAATTATATTATTTCCTACGCTCTGTAGTGCATACCTCGCAATTTATACGCTCATAATAACTTTTAAGCTGCATTTGATTCTGAAGTTTGAATCAATAAAGCATAAAGCGCATTGGCATTATGCGTACTGCGCAACTTTTGTACAACATCAGTGTGACGCAAAACACGTGCGATCTGTGATAAAGCTTTTAAGTGATCTGCACCAGCATTTTCAGGTGCTAAAAGGAGAAAAACGAGATCTATAGGTTCGTCGTCAAGAGCTTCAAAATCAACAGGACTTTCAAGACGTGCAAATATACCAATGATCCGATTAATATCAGGTAATTTTCCATGAGGAATCGCAATACCTCCACCCAAACCCGTTGAACCAAGCTTCTCGCGTTGTAAAACAACATCAAAAATCACATGTTCACTAAGACCTGTTAGCTTGGAAGCTTTTTCGGCTAAAATTTGCAGAACCTGTTTTTTCGAATTAGCCTTAAGAGCCGGAATGATCGCTTCCGGTGCTATTAACTCACTCAAATTCATACTTTAATTTTCCTCTTACACGCTAAAATGCTCATCAATAAACCTATAAACGCTATAGATACTTAATGTTCTTTCACTTTTCGCAACATCGCATGTGTTTTTACTTTTCAATTTATAATGGGTGATGGCTCAATACATCTCATATCACTTCTAAAACAATAATAAATAGTATTCGGATCATCATTAACGGCATGAGAAACCAAACAAATGAAGTTGTTCATAAAGTTAATTTCCTTACGACTCTAGAAAAGGCCATTATTCATAAACTTATTAAACTTGTCATAAGAGTTGATGTATAATCCGCCATCAGAGTTTTTCTTTCTTTAAACAATGAGCCCTTAAATTAAGATGAAAAGCATACTGAGCAAAATGGACCTTTACTTTGAAAATTACTGTATAGCTTGAACATCGACTTATAACAAGAATATAAAGATTTTTAGAAATTTAATGATTATTTTAAAAGATTTATAGATTTAGCCTGATATCTGTAGCCAAGTTCCTATTTTCAAATAGGCGATATAAACCAATAAAATACGACAACTCCTATTGAATAACCGCAATATATAAACCGGTGCTCCCATCAAAATACCTAAAACAGCATCATCGATATATTTTTTGATTCGACAGAGAAAAATATGATAAATATCTCTTACCTTTCAATAACACACGCATTTATTGAGAGCTTCGTTTATCACTCATTATCACGTTAATCTAGTGATATCTTTTCTATGATACAATTATGAGTAAGCTAAACTTATAAAACAACAAACTAACCTCTAATGATGAAGCCTTTTTCACCACTCAATAACAACATTAAGGTTATAGTCATAAAAGAAGTTTTGGCATAAATAAGGAAATTTTCAGTAATAATGTTTGGTTAAACTTAAATGGAAACTCGTGAAAGCTGTAAAATCAAAGAGAAAACTGATTTCCCAAATAAATTCTGCGTACATCAACGTTGTTGATAATATCGTTAGGACAACCGTGAACTAACACCCGCCCTGTATGAATAATATAAGCGCGATCGACAAGCCCTAATGTCTCACGCACATTATGATCCGTTATTAAAACACCAATGCCACGCCTCGTTAAATGACGAATAAGTTGTTGAATATCGAAAATAGCGATAGGATCAATTCCTGCAAATGGTTCATCAAGTAACATAAAATGGGGACGAGAAGCTAAAGCGCGCGCAATTTCAAGTCGCCGACGTTCACCTCCAGATAACGAAAGTGCAGACATTTTACGTAAATGATCAATTTTAAATTCATGTAAAAGGCTATCTAACTCTTCACGTTGTTTAAGGCGATCTTTTTCAACGACCTCTAAAACAGCTTTAATGTTATTTTCTACTGAAAGACCACGAAAAATAGACGCTTCCTGTGGAAGATATCCAATACCTAAACGCGCACGTCGATACATCGGAAGATGCGTAATATCAAATCCATCAATTTTAATGGATCCTCCATCAGATTTTATAAGCCCTGTCACCATATAAAAACAAGTTGTTTTACCTGCCCCATTGGGCCCTAAAATGCCAACGGCTTCTCCCGTACGAATGCCAAAAGAAACACCATTAACAGTTCGTCTTCCTCGATAAACTTTAATCAAATTACTGGCAATCAAGGTCCCTTTTAAGGGATTTTTTGAAGCTTCACTTTCAAGATTATACCTATCGGTCTGTTTTTTTCTTTTGATTCCAAACATGAAATCTTAATGGCCATTCTTTTGATTTTGTTTTAAAATAATAGAAACACGACCTTTTTTCTTAGGCGTCTCACAACCTTCTAAAAAAGCCTTTCCGCTTTCCATATTTGCCGTTAGTTTGCACCCCGTTGCCACATTGTCACCATCAGTTAACACAACATGATTCCCTGTCAAACTCATCATTTTTGACTTTCCATCAAAAACACCTTTATCACCCGTAGCAACTTGCGTAGCAATTTTTATATAAACTTTTCCTAAAGCTTCCATTTTTTGTATACTCGACGAACCAAATAAAGAAACAGATGATGCCTTTGTATCTTCCTTGTTTTTATCAATTTCTTTATATGCTTTATCGTAGTAAACAACTAATTCTGCCGTTTTTAAAAGACGTTCACCTTGTACCACTGAAACATCACCCTTAAAAAGCGCTATCCCTTCTTTATCACGTATTTCCAAAGAATCTGCATGAAGTTCTACCGGTTCTTTATCGCTTGATAGACTTATTCCAAAATGAGCCACTTCAGCATATCCTAAAACTGCTCCTTCTCCTAACATTCCCATGCTAAAAGCTAACATCACACCTATCCATCTTTTGTACGATTTCATTATTTCAATTCTTCTGTTTGTATATACACATACTTCTCTTTATAAATATCCTTTAAAGATTTGTATTGATATTGCGTTATTGCTTTTGAAGCACTAAATGCACACCACCATGGAAATATATGTTTTTTCCTTTTTCTCGAATTTGTAAGGCGTTTGCGGCAAGATTCAAACCGGCTTGCTGAATATTAACACGTTGATCTGTTTTTAACTGTCCCTCGGATAAGTTAATACTAGCTGACATAAATCGTACCATCATCCCATCATTCGTCGTAATCGTGAATGGCTTATCCAACTGTAAAAAACCATTAATGTTATCGTAAACCCCCCCTTGTGCGACGAGAAAAACCTGTCGTTGTTGGCCCATAAATGCTCTAGCTGTAATGTTTTGCAACCCAATCATTCCAGCGTGTGTATGGTCTTGAAATGCCTTTTCTGCTTTAAGCCAATAAGGTTCATGAGCACGCGTATACCCTTCTAATTTTGGATTGAGCATCGTCAAATTCATCACGCCACTTTCTCCATTATTCAAAGGCATAGAATCAGAAGTAACAGGAACCAAGAAAAACGTAAACCAGCAAAAAACCAGCGCTGAAATCAACGCTACGAGAGGTAAAAAAATTTTTAATATGCTAATGCGACGCGAATGACGGGATGCTTTTTTTAAAACATCTCCAAAAGATGATTGCGTTGAAAAGGCTTTATAATGATTGTGTACGGACATACTCTCCTGATCTCTTAAATCCTCCGCATTTTTAATCTGTATACCCTTTATAGAAGGTATTTTCAAATTTTGTTTCTTGCAATTTGTTTTTTCTTGATTTTATTTTGCTTTTATCCGTTTATATATTGTAATATGCATGAAGTGCACAATTACAAAATTTTTTTGTGTGAAAGTGAGGCTATTGTGGTAAAATCAGAGCTTGTACAAATTATCGCTCGTCATAACCCGCATCTTTTTCAACGGGATGTGGAGAATATTGTAAACGCTATTTTTGAGGAAATTGCAACAGCACTTGCAAATGGCAATCGCGTTGAACTTCGTGGATTTGGAGCTTTTTCTGTAAAAAGCCGTTCAGCCCGTAATGGACGTAATCCACGAACAGGTGAAGCCGTTTCTGTTGAAGAAAAGTGGATTCCTTTTTTTAAAACTGGCAAGGATTTACGTGACCGTCTTAATCAGTGAGAAACTTATGATAATTAAACGTATTCTTCTAACAAGTATCGGTGTGATTCTCGCAGCGGTTTTGATTGTTTTTATCGTGGCTAATCGTCAAATGGTTCCGTTAACCCTTGATCCTTTTCGAGCAAATCCTGAAAGTTTTACTTATCATGCTCCCCTCTTTATATGGCTCTTTATTTTCTTTGGTTTTGGTATTTTATTAGGAAATCTGATCAGTTGGTTTTCCTATCACAAATACAAAAAAGCTCTCAAAAAAAGTAAAGCCGAGATTGAAAAATTGAAAACATCTATTACAAATCTGGTGTAATGGTATTTAAATGAAATCTTTTCTCTTTAGTATTTTATATTCAGTACAGAGTTAAAAGTGCTCTTTTTCTTTTTTATACATGTTTTAATTGACTTTAGCTTTTTTGCACTTTTACGAAACATTTAAGAGCTTTATAATATATTTTTATACCTCATATACCGTGATACAAAACATGCCCGCACAATGCTTTCAATTCTCCCATAACAATAGATATCCGCAGGAAAAGCTGCCCCTTATTTTAGAAACGGGTATAAGCGAAAACTATGCTCTCATTGATTCTGGTCATGGACAAAAATTAGAACGTTATGGAGCTTACCGCATTATTCGACCAGAAGGTCAAGCACTATGGAAACCCGCTTTACCACAAAAACAATGGGCTGATGTTGATGCTATTTTCACAGGAAACCTTGATGAAGAAGGGGTTGGGCGTTGGCATTTTCCTAAAAAGCCACTTGATGAAACATGGGCTCTTGCTTGGAATGGATTGTCTTTTCTAGGCCGTTTTACTTCCTTTCGTCATGTGGGGGTTTTTCCTGAACAAGATGCCCATTGGCGCTCTATGGAAGAACAAATTGTTAAAGCCGAACGCCCTATAAAATTGTTGAATCTTTTTGGCTATACAGGTATTGCCTCTTTGATTGGAGCACGAGCGGGTGCGAATGTTACCCATGTTGATGCTTCTAAAAAAGCCATTGCGTGGGCAAAAGCTAATCAAGAAAGAGCAGGATTACCAGATCATTCTATTCGCTGGATTTGCGATGATGCTATGAAATTTGTCGAGCGTGAACTGCGTCGTAAGAAAAGCTATGATATGATTCTTCTTGATCCCCCTGCTTATGGGCGTGGACCCCATGGTGAAATTTGGCAACTGTTTGATCATTTACCCGCTATGATCACAAATTGTCGTAAACTTCTCTCTGATAAACCGCTCTCTGTTGTCCTTACGGCTTATTCTATTCGTGCTTCCTTCTTTGCACTTCATGCTTTAATGCGTGATGCATTTGTAAATCTTGGTGGTACGGTCGAATCAGGAGAACTCATTTTGCGTGAAGAAGTTGCAGGACGTGCTCTTTCTACTTCTCTTTTTAGCCGTTGGATTGCTTGAATATGTGTAGACCCAAAACTGGTAGAGTGAAAGAAATTACCTCTCTTAGCAACCCCATCATAAAAAATCTTAAAGCACTTAGCCAAAAGAAAAACCGTAATAGAGAAGGTCTTTTCATGGCAGAAGGATTGAAATTGGTCATTGATGCTCTCAATCTTGGCTGGACAATACAGACGCTTATTTTTTCTAAAAGTGAAATCGGTAATGCTACTATCGAAAATACTGCCGCACGTGCTGTAGCCAACGGTGGTTTTGTTATTAAAGCCTCACAAAAGGTTATGGAATCACTTACCCGACGCGATAATCCACAAACAGTTATTGGTATTTTCAAGCAAAAATGGCACTCTTTTGAAATGATAAAAGGGCAGATTAAAGATGTTTACATCGCGCTTGATCGTGTACGTGATCCTGGAAACCTTGGTACCATTATTCGAACCGCTGATGCTGTAGGTGCTAAAGGTGTTATTTTAATTGGCGAGACAACAGACCCTTTCTCGCCTGAAACAGTCCGCGCAACCATGGGATCTATTTTCTCTGTACCACTTTATCGTTTTGATGAAAACGGCTTTTTAAACTGGTCTTCTCACTTTAAAGGTATGATTGTTGGAACACACCTCAAAGGTTCTCTGGATTATCGCACACTTGACTTCAAAAATGGCCCTATTATCCTTTTAATGGGGAATGAAAAACAGGGATTATCAGATCTTCTTACGAATCGGTGTGATAAACTTACGCGTATTCCACAAAGCGGACGAGCAGACTCGCTTAATCTAGCTGTAGCAACAGCTGTTATGCTTTATGAAATCCGTCGCCCCTATTTAATACTGGAACCATGTGAGGAAAAACATGATTCGTAAATCACTCCCTTTTCTTCTCTTGGGCTTGGCTTTTACAGTAGTACTTGATCAAGCTGTCAAATACTGGGTTATGCACAATATGCCTTTAGGAACAGAAATTTCGCTTATTCCTTTTCTTTCCCTTTATCATGTGCGCAATTCTGGCATTGCATTTTCGTTTTTTTCTTCCTTTTCTCAGTGGGGAATCATCGCCATCACGATCATTGTGATTATCTTTCTTCTATGGTTATGGAAAAATACTGAATATAATAAGTCTTTAATGTGCTTTGGCCTTATTCTTATTATTGGGGGAGCCATCGGCAATCTCATTGATCGTATTCGCTTTCATCATGTCACTGATTATATACTTTTTCATATTGATGATATTTTTTATTTTGCTATTTTCAACCTTGCAGATAGTTTTATCACTCTCGGTGTTATTGCCATCCTTATTGAAGAATTGCGTACTTGGATGAAAGCAAGGCGTCATTCCAATAGTACATCTTCTCATTGATATGTTCAGTGCCTTAGAAAACAGAGATTATTGACCGTCACAAGTCTGATTACGCATTGATTTCTCTTAATCAATTCTTGTTGCTCGTCATTTCACGTGTTTCTCTTCATGGGACTATAAGATCTTACTTTCTTTTCAACTTTACATTTCTACACTTAGTTAGTGCAAAAGAAATGAACTCAAATAGAATCAATATTTTTTATCCATGTGTCCTACATCACAATTTTTGAGGAGACATTTCACAGCATTTGAAGTTCTGTTTATTTGATTTGAACAATTGATTTTCGTACGTTTTTTAGTTTTTACAGATATCGATTTTACAGAGCCTTTCTTAAGTGCTTCGTTTAAAAACTCTCCTTTTTTATTTTATATATTGTTTAATAAAAAACATTTTTTCAACTATTTTCAATGGTGTCTTGTTAAAGCAACATATTGATTATAAATATAAATTACCGTTTTTCATATTGAATAAAAGCCCTTACTATCCTAAATCTCTTTTATTTGGAATCTGTTCATGTTGAATCCATTAAAACAATATCTCTTGCAAGACACAAGTCAATAATCTTGATTGATTTAATATGAACAGATTTTCAACCAGAGAATCTTGCGATATTCGGAGTATCATTTAGCATTCAAAAAGACAATTTATCATTATACATCAATATATTATATAAAAATCCAATTCAATAGCTCTTATAACCGTGCAAAACAGATGCAATATTGGAGGTTGAAAATAGTGTGATGATACTTGCCGCTCTTCTCATAAACGCAAAAATAGTGAATATTTATAAGGGATTGTATTACATAGTTTCTGTGAAAATAGAAAAGTTTTTAAGTATAGTCTTTTTATCTTGCAAAAATATGGCAAAAAATGGAAATATTTTTTATTAAAATGAACTATTTCCTTACCAATTTGTAAGGTTCCTTCTTCATATAAATCTCTTGTAATTTTTAAATAAATCTCCATAATAAGAGCATATATGCTGGAATTCTGTCAGTGATTCTTAAGGGTTTTTGTATTTGCCCAATTAAGGCTTATACCAAGCTTATCTGTGTAATGACAGAGACACCTTTAAAGCCCTATACCTGACAGAACATATGCTAAAGGATTTTATATTATGGCTAATTTTAAAGATTTACGTTCGGCACCTGCTTCTCATGCCGATGCATCAATTGATCAGGGATTACGCGACTATATGTTGGGTGTCTACAATGCAATGGCCATTGGTTTGCTTATTACAGCTGCTGCCGCTTATGCAATTGTATCATTAGCAACGACAACAGATATGAGCCAAGCAGCAGCTCAAATCAATAGCAGTGTTTATCTAACACCATTTGGAGTAACATTTTATACATCGCCATTCTCTTATATTGTTATGTTTGCACCACTCATAGCAGTCTTATTTCTCAGTTTTAAAATTAATACATTGAGCACAAATGCTGCTCGTAGTCTCTTTTTTGGTTATGCTGCTCTGGTTGGTCTTTCACTGTCTTCAATCGTTTTGCGCTATACGACAGAAAGTGTTGTGCAAACCTTTGTCATTTCCGCCGCAACTTTTGGAGCTCTTTCACTTTATGGATACACAACAAAGCGTGATCTCACAGCAATCGGTTCATTCTTATTCATTGGATTGATCGGCTTGTTGCTTTCCATGATTGTGAACATTTTTCTTGGATCAAGCGCTTTGCAGTTTGCTATTTCTGTGATTGGTGTTTTTATCTTTGCTGGTTTAACAGCCTACGATACCCAGAGCATTAAGTTGATGTATTATGAAGGAGATGAAAGCGATACCAGAGGACGTAAAGTTATTATGGGCGCGCTGAATCTTTATCTTGATTTCATCAATATGTTTGTCTTCTTGCTACAGTTTCTTGGCTCAAACCGTGATTGATTGCAAAAATCATTACTTAATTAAAGAACCTTGTTTCTAAAAGAAACAAGGTTCTTTTGTTTTTAGTGTAAATCTTTACCCTCTGCTTCTTAGAAACTATTCTTTTCGCAAAATGACAAAAATCCCTTATAAGCAAAAATTCCCTTGGTTTACCGGTTTTATCCAACAAAAACTCCATAGCTCCTTTTTAAATACAATTCACAGCCGCTCTCATCATCAATCAAACATCGTCAATCAAAATAGTAATTATGATCTGACCGTTGCTTCCTATAATGTGCATAAATGTGTAGGTGTTGATAAAGTTTTTAATCCTACAAGAATTGTCCGTGTTATTACTGAATTACAAGTTGATATCCTTGCTCTTCAAGAAGCAGATAAACGTTTTGGGGAACGCATCGGTTTGATTAATCTTCAGCTATTAAAAGCTGAAACCGGTTTGATTCCTGTACCTCTTAATACTATGTCACCTCATGGCCATGGTTGGCATGGGAATGCTCTTTTTTTGCGAAAGGGATATGTACGTGATACTTTACAAGTCACTCTTCCTAGTATTGAACCACGTGGGGCTGTAATTGTAGAGTTGGAAATGGCAGCAGGCCCTATTCGTATTATTGCGGCTCATTTTGGCTTATTACGTTACTCTCGTAAACAACAAACAAAAATGCTCCTTGAAATTTTCCAAAAACGCCCCCTTATGCCTACACTCCTCATAGGAGATTTTAATGAATGGCGAATGGGAAAAGGCTCATCTTTAAATCATTTTTCTCCCTATTTTGATAGCACTTTTGAAGTTGTACCAAGCTTTCCCTCTCGTTTTCCTTTGTTAGCCCTTGATAGAGTTTTTTCTTTTCCCCACCAATTGGTAACAAGTATTGAAAATCATTATTCACCACTTGCACGCATTGCTTCAGATCATTTGCCTATCAAAGCCTATCTTAATCTTTCCAACGCAATCAATATTCTTAAAAATAAATAAAAAAATTAATGTGCCTCATCCCAATTTTGAGCCGTCATAACTTTTACTTCAAGCGGTACAGATAAAGATAGAACCGGTATTGTAGCATTTTCCATAACATTTTTAACAACAGTCATGGTTTTTTTACTTTCTTCTTCTGGTACTTCAAAAATCAGTTCATCATGAACTTGCAGCAACATTTTTGCTGATAGTTTTTCTGCTTTTAAAGCATCTTCCATATGTATCATAGCGCGGCGAATAATATCGGCCGCAGAACCTTGAATTGGAGCATTGATAGCTGCCCGCTCATTAAGAGAACGAATTTTTACATTCTTTGCTTTTATTTCTGGATAATGGATACGACGTCCAAAAATTGTTTCTACATAACCATTTTCACGTGCAAAGATTTTGGTCTTCTCCATATAATCTTTAATTCCTGGAAATCTTTCAAAATACAGTTGAATATAACGACCCGCTTCTTGGCGTGAAATTCCCAATTGATTGGCTAATCCAAAAGCTGAAATACCATAAATAATACCAAAATTAATCGCTTTTGCACGCCGTCGTATATCTGAATGCATTCCTTCTATCGCAACACCAAACATTTGTGATGCCGTTATAGCGTGAATATCATGCCCTTTAGCAAAAGCTTCTTTTAATGCTTTTATATCCGCAATATGTGCAAGAATGCGCAACTCAATCTGACTATAATCAGCAGAAAGTAACACATGTCCTTTGGGAGCAATAAAAGCTGTTCGAATTTTACGTCCTTCAGCAGTTCGCACTGGAATATTTTGCAAATTTGGCTCTGATGATGATAACCGACCTGTTGATGTTATTGCCAAAGAATAATTCGTGTGAACTCGCCCTGTTTTTGAAAAAATATAAGAAGGCAAGGCATCTGTATAGGTAGATTTTAGCTTTGAAAGTTGACGCCACTCAATAATTTTACGCGGTAAAATATGACCTTCAGCAGCCAACTCTTCTAAGGTCTGTGCAGAAGTTGACCATTGTCCACCCTTTGTTTTAGCGCCTCCAGGCAATCCCATTTTGCCAAAAAGGATATCCCCTAATTGCTTTGGCGAAGCAAGATTAAACTTTTCATCAGCTTGTTTGTAAATTTCCTCTTCTAGAATCAAAGCAGCTTGTGCCAACTCTCCTGAAAGACGCAATAAAATCTGCCTATCAATAAGAATCCCCCGTTCTTCCATTCTTGCAAGAACTTCTACAAGAGGTAGATCAAGACGCTCATAAATTTTTGTCATTCCACGAGCAACAAGTTGCGGTTTCAATACTTGCCAAAGACGTAGCTTTATATCAGCATCTTCCGCCGCATAAAGGGTTGCTTGTTTTAAATCTACTTGTGCAAAAGAAGTAATTTTTTTCCCGTTATGCGTTAAATCTTTATAGGCAATTGGTTTATGCTCAAGCCAACGTTCAGACAAATCATCCATATTATGGGTTAACATTCCAGCATCAAAAGCATATGATAAAAGCATGGTGTCGTCAAAAGAGCTTATCATAATGTCGTATTGCTTCATCACCAACCAATCATATTTTATATTATGACCAATTTTTAACACCGCTGAATCTTCTAATATCGGTTTTAAAAGTGCTAAAGCTTTTCGAGCCCCAATCTGTGAAGCAATGCGCCCGCCCCTCAAAAGGTCCTCTTCTCCTTCATCAAAATGTTCAAGAGGTATATAAGCTGCTTTTTCCGGCTGTAATGCGAGTGAAAAACCAACAAGCTTTGCTTGCATCGGATCAAGAGATGTTGTTTTAGTATCAAAAGCGAAAAAACCCTGCTCTTGTGCTTGTGATAACCAGTCTTTTAAAATTTCCTCATCAAGAATTGTTGTATAAGCATCTCTTGTAATTTTTTGAGTCAGCGCTTGATCTTTACGTTCTTGTGCAAAAACTTGTGGAGAATTTTCAGAAAAATTATGAAGGGATGCGCGCTCAGTATTCTTGATATCAGAATCATGCCTGATATCAGAATCATTCCTGGGGCTTAGTTTTTCCCATTCAACATTTATATCAAGTGCGTCAATAACAGCTGCATCGCATGTTGTTGCCTCTGCCACGCGACGCGTTAATGTTGAAAACTCCATCGCTTTCAAAAAAGCAATTAAACGTGGACCATCTTGTGGCTCCAAAATAAAATCATCTAAATCATTATCTATAGGAACATCTGTTTTAAGCCTGACAAGTTCACGAGATATTTTAACTTGTTCTCTATAAGCTTGAATGTTTTCACGTCGTTTTGTTTGTTTAATTTCTGTTACGTTTTGCAATAAAAGATCAAGAGAACCAAATTCATTTAACAACTGAGCTGCAGTTTTTGGACCAATGCCTGGAATACCCGGTACATTATCCGTTGAATCTCCAATTAATGCTTGTAAATCAATCATTTTTTCAGGCGCAACACCCCATTTTTCTATAACTTCTGAGATACCTATATGCTTATCTTTCATTCCATCATACAAAGATACATGCGTATTTACGAGTTGCATAAGATCCTTATCAGAAGAAATAATGGTTGTTTTTGCCCCAACCTTTGTTGCCAACTTTGCATAGGTAGCAATTAAATCATCCGCTTCAAAGCCTTCCTTTTCAATACAAGGCAAATTAAAAGCCTTCGTTGCTTGGCGTATTAGCGCGAATTGAGGAATTAGATCTTCAGGAGGTTCAACGCGATTCGCTTTATATTCAGGATAAATTTGTTTCCGAAAAGTATCAGATGAATAATCAAAAATAACAGCAAAATGTGTTGGAACAACACCCGTAGCTGTATTACGAGCATCACAAAGTAATTTCCATAACATATTGCAAAAACCAGCTACTGCTCCTACAGGAAGTCCATCCTTTTTACGTTTTAAAGGCGGCAAAGCATAATAAGCACGAAAAATATAGCCTGATCCGTCAACCAAAAAAAGATGATCTGTTGCTTTCATGACAATTTTTTCTCCATTTCAGCTAAAAAAACAAATTACCCTTATATATTTTTTCACTTTGCCTCTAAAAAGCCATTTTTTCTCTTCATAAGACGTGAAGTCGTTGCACTTTATATTAAGTACCTAGAGCTTTTCTTTGCTGTTACAGGATTAATAGCTTTCATTTTGCTCCTCCTATGATAGCTGAGGTACGATGTAGCGACAGGGTCGTTGTGGTGTTCCCCTCCCCACAACGACCGTTTTTTTTTGACATCGATATTCTTTAATTTCAATCGTGACTCTTTTAGATAAAAGATGATGTTATTCATGAATTTTGAAGTTATTCCACAGAGCTTTTTCACCCATTTTGTAGATAAAATCAGCGTGTAACTTTTTTTCTTGCATACTCAATCTTGAAGGTAAAGCCTGCGGGCGAATTTTAACGGCATAAGATGTATCTTTATCGTTCTGGATATGTTCATCAATACCCCTTCTGTTATCAAAACCCAATACACCTTGCTTTCCACCGATGAGCTCAATATAAACATCGGCTAGAATCTCTGCATCAAGCAAAGCACCATGAAGAACACGATGGCTGTTATCAATTCCAAAACGTTTGCATAAAATATCAAGAGAATTAGGACCCATAGGAAATTTACGCCGCGCCATAGCCAATGTATCAAGAATATTATCAACACTGATAAGCGGTTTGTTGACGCGTTTTAATTCTGCATTAATAAAACCAATATCAAAACTCGCATTATGCGCAATCATTGTCGCGTCTTTGATAAATTCCAAAAATTCATCAACAATATCACTAAAACTTTTCTCGTTTTTCAAGCGTTCATTGGTTAATCCGTGAATTGCTACAACTTCATCAGGAATAATAACGCCTTCAGGGTTTAAATAAACATGAAATTGGCGTCCTGTGAGATAACGATCAACCATTTCTACACAACCAATTTCGATTATGCGATCTTTCTCTTTATCTAAACCTGTTGTTTCTGTATCAAAAATAATTTCACGCATAATTTTAATTCTTTAGCAATTTTTTTATCACATCAAAAACCTGTTGACGTGTATTCTCTAAATCTTTCCCTGTATCAATAATAAAATCAGCGCGTTCTCGTTTTTTTTCATCTGGCATTTGTTGAGCGTTGATAAAGGCAAATTTTTTCTCATTCATACCTTGGCGAATCATTACACGTTCTTTTTGTATTTCTGGTGGAGCAGAAACAACAATAACGCTATCCACACGACTTTCACCATTTTTTTCAAACAGAAGTGGAATATCAAGAATAACTAATTTTTTCCCTTGTTCACGCGCTATATCAATAAATTCCCTTTCTTTTTCTTGCACCAAAGGATGAATTATTTTTTCTAATGTTTGTAATTTTTCTTTATCATCAATCAAAATTTCAGAAAGTTTCAAACGGTTAACTTCTCCGTTTTCAACAACACCTGGAAAAATACGCTCTATGAATGACAAAGCTGGCTCACTTTTATAAAGCTGTTGTACTGCTTCATCAGCACTAAAAACAGAAATACCCGCTTGCTTGAAAAAATCAGCAACTGTTGATTTTCCCATAGCAATTGATCCCGTTAATCCTATGATCTTCATTCTCTTTTTTCACTCATATCCTCTAAAATAGCTGTCCGTAACGCTTTTGTTACCTGTGGTCTTATTCCGAACCACTGTTCAAACCCTATAACAGCCTGATGTAGAAGCATCCCAAGTCCATCAACCGTCTTGAGATCACAAGCCTTTGCCTGTTGTAAAAAAGGAGTTATCAATGGTGTATAAATAATATCTGTTACTAATGCCGTTTTTTTTGCTTTATGAAAATCGCAAAAAAAAGAATCACTTTTTTCTTCTGGACTTTTTATGCCAATAGAGGTTGTATTAACAATCAAATCAGCTTGATGAAGTATTTCATGGATTTTATGCCAATCGTAAACTTTAATGATTTTTCCAAAATGCTGAGCTAAATTATCAGCACGTTGTTTTGTACGGTTAATTAAATAAATCTGTTCAAATCCGCGTCTTTTTAAGGCATATATGATAGCGCGTGCGGCACCACCTGCTCCAAAAACAAGAGCTGTTTCCCCTCCCCAATCAGATACAAAATCATCAAGATTAGCGCTAAAACCATAGGCATCACTATTCGTGGCACAAAGCTTATCTCCTTCATACCAAAGTGTATTAACAGCACCAATCATTGTTGCTCTCTCATCTTTATAATCTGCTAAACGAAAAGCTTCCTGTTTATAAGGCAAAGTAACATTTCCTCCACAAAAGCCTATTTTTTGTAAAGACGCAATAAAATGACTGAACTCTTCAGATGTTACTTCTTGTGCAAGATATTCTCCTTGTAAACCATATTGTTTAAGCCAAAAATTGTGAATTCTTGGCGATTTTGAATGATGAATTGGAGAACCAACAACAAAAGCACGCGGATAATTTGTTTTTTTTATTGTTAAGTCAACCATCAATAATTCCTAAGTGGCGCAGTTTTATGAGTAGAGGCAGCAAAGGTAAACCAACAATGGTAAAAAAATCTCCTTCAATTTTTTCAAAGAGATGAATTCCTTCTCCTTCAATTTGATATACTCCCACGCTGTTTAAAACATCTTTTCCTACGCGTGCTAAATAACGTTCAATAAATTCTGATGAGAGTAAACGGACGGACATATGTGCACTAAAAGCTTCAACCCAAATTTTTTGACCATTTTTAAATAAAGCTACCGCACTATGAAGAGAATGGGTTTTTCCTGATAATTCACATAAACGTTGATGTGCTTCTTTAATATTTGTTGCTTTGTGAAAAACTTGACCTTCAAAATCAAGAACTTGATCACAACCAATAACGAAAGCATCAGGAAAACGATCTGAAACATTTTTTGCTTTTGCGCTCGCAAGAAAACAGCTGAGTTCTTTAGGTGTTTTTTCTTTTGCTTTTTTTTCTACTTCTCTTTCATCAAAAGAAGCTCCTTCAATGGAAAAATTTAAGCCTGCTTTTTTTAATAATTTTGCACGATAAAAACTAAGAGATGCTAATATTAAAGTATCTGCGTTCATGAGAATTTTCTCTCATTTCCTTCACGAAATCGTGATAACAGTTCAAATATTGCAGCAGCAGTTTCTTCAATAGAACGTCTTGTGACATCAATAATAGGCCAACCAAAACGTTCGCAAATGCGTTTTGCATGGATTAATTCTTCAGCTATGTTGATACGATTAGTATAATTATCAAGAGCAAAACCTTCTCCTAAATCTCTATTTTGACGAATATGTGAGATTCTTTCAGCTGAAGCAATTAAACCAATAATTAAAGAATTTTTTACCTCTAAAAGAGATTCTGGCAAATCAATTCCTGGAATAAGAGGAACATTAGCCGTTTTGATTCCGCGATTTGCTAAATAGATGCTTGTTGGTGTTTTAGAGGTTCTTGAAATTCCCACAAGGATCACATCTGCTTCGGATAAGCTACTGGAAGACTGTCCATCATCATGCTCTATTGTAAAATCCAGTGCCTCAATACGGCGAAAATAATCTGCATTAAGATCATGTTGTGCGCTCGCACGTAAATGTGTTGGCATTCCAAGGTAAGACTGAAAAGCATTTAAAACAGGATGCAATATATCAATACAGGGAACTTCTATTTTTTTGCATTTTTTTTGAAGGAGTAGTTTAAGTTCTTCATCAATCATTGTGTAAAGAACAATACCTGGCTCTTGTTGTATTTCATCAAGAGCTTTCTGTAACTGTATTCTATTACGAATCATAGGATAGATATGCTCTGTTGCCTGAATCATTGCATATTGCGATGCTACAGCTCTTCCAACAGAAATTAATGTTTCTCCTGTTGCATCAGAAAGCATGTGTAAATGAAAGAATTTTTTTTCTTTTGTCACAAAAATTTTAACTCCTTGTTAAGACATGTGTATATATACTCACCGTTTTTTATAAAACTAAAATTTATGAAAAATTCTCCTTTTTTATGCACAAATTAAATGCTTGTGATAATTTAATCCCTCTTATAAAAAAAGAGGGGATAATATCTTTAAGATAGTGATATTTTTATTCTTTTTTCAGTTCCTTTTGTGGATAAAATTGAGGATAAATAATAATCCACACTAAACACAGTTATAAATAAGAATAATCCTTTCTTTAATATAAATTTATTAATATAAATTTCTGTAAAAAATACTTTTGAATAGCATTTCATTAATGCTATAATCCTAACTCACATTTTTGTTATTAAAATAATTAAATACTATTTGGATTTTATATTTTTTCAAGTTTTTCATATAATTACTTAATATTACAGGAACAAATTTCATATAAATGGTACTTGCAGATTAAAAAAATTGAGTGTAGGATATTTTTTCTTAATAATATTTCACTCATAAATTTCCATAAATTATTTAGAACAATCTTCTCCTTAATTACAAAGAGCATATTTCATGCAAAAAATGAAACTACAAGAACTTAAAAGCAAAAATCCCGTTGAGCTTGTTTCTTTTGCTGAAACATTAGAAGTTGAAAATGCCTCCCTTATGCGCAAACAAGAATTAATGTTTGCTATCTTGAAAAAACTTGCTCTACAAGACGTTGAAATTATAGGAGAAGGTGTTGTTGAAGTTTTACAAGACGGATTTGGATTTTTGAGATCTGCTGATGCTAATTATCTTCCTGGTCCTGATGATATTTATCTTTCACCTGCACAAATACAGTCGTTTTCTTTAAAAACAGGCGATACAATTGAAGGTCCCATACGCAGTCCAAAAGAGGGAGAACGTTATTTTGCTCTCCTTAAAATTAATACAATTAATTTCGAAAAACCTGAAAAGATTCGTTATAAAATCCACTTTGATAATCTTACTCCTCTTTATTCAAATGAACGTTTCCAAATGGAAATACAAGATCCTACAGAGAAAGATATGTCATCACGCGTGATTGATTTGATATCTCCATTGGGAAAAGGACAAAGAGGGTTAATTGTAGCTCCTCCTCGGACGGGAAAAACAGTTTTACTTCAAAATATTGCTCATTCTATTACCACTAATCATCCTGAATGTTATCTCATTGTTCTTTTAATAGATGAACGACCAGAAGAAGTTACTGATATGCAGCGTTCAGTGAAAGGAGAAGTGGTTTCTTCTACTTTTGATGAACCAGCAATACGTCACGTACAAGTGGCAGAAATGGTCATTGAAAAAGCCAAACGTCTCGTTGAATATGGGCGTGATGTTGTTATTCTTCTCGATTCTATTACACGTCTTGGGCGTGCATATAATACAGTTGTTCCTTCTTCGGGTAAAGTTTTAACAGGTGGTGTGGATGCAAATGCTCTCCAGCGTCCAAAACGTTTTTTTGGTGCAGCACGTAATATTGAAGAAGGCGGATCTTTAACCATTATTGCAACGGCTTTGATTGATACAGGAAGTCGTATGGATGAGGTTATTTTTGAAGAATTTAAAGGAACAGGTAATTCGGAAATTGTTCTTGATCGAAAAGTTGCTGATAAGCGTATTTTCCCTGCTATGGATATTTTAAAGTCAGGAACGCGTAAGGAAGAACTTCTGGTAGAACGACAAGATTTACACAAAATTTTTGTTCTTCGTCGTATTTTAGCATCTATGAATGTAACAGATGCAATTGAATTTTTGATTGATAAATTAAAGCAAACAAAAAACAATAGTGAATTTTTTGATTCAATGAATACGTAGAGCCATTAAAGTTTTTATTAGGATAAAACCTGTGGATACAATCTTTGCTGTTTCGAGTGGATTGTTACCTTCAGGGGTTGCAGTCATTCGGCTTTCTGGTCCTCATGTTGTGGATATAGTTAAAACGCTTTGTGGTCGTTTACCTAAAGCACGTTTTATGCATTATGGAAATCTTACTGCTCGTGATGGTAGTTTTTTAGATTCTGGTTTAACTGTTTTTTTTCCTGCTCCTCATAGTTTTACGGGGGAAGATTGTGCAGAATTCCATTTACATGGAGGAAAAGCAGTCGTTAATCGTTTTCTCGATGAATTGTCGACATTTTCTGGATGCCGTATTGCAGAAGCAGGTGAATTTTCACGTCGTGCTTTTATGGAAGGAAAATTAGATCTTGTTCAAGCAGAAGGTCTTGCTGATTTAATAGAAGCAGAAACGGAAAGCCAAAGGCGTTTAGCTGTTATGGGTACAAGTGGACATTTAACGACGCTTTATCGTGATTGGCGTCATAAGCTTATGAAGGCGCGTGCTTTTATTGAGGCAGAACTTGATTTTGTTGATGAAGCAGATATTCCCAACGCAATATCTGATAAAGTTTGGAAAGATGTTGAGGATCTTTGTACTTCTATTCGGGAATATATTACTGAAGGAGAACGTGCGAGTATTTTACGTGATGGATTAAAAATTGTTATTGCTGGTGCTCCAAATTCTGGAAAATCAAGCATTATGAATCGTCTTTCAGGAAGATCTGTTGCTATTGTAACGGAAGAAGCAGGAACAACCCGTGATGCTTTAGAAATGAGAATTATTCTTGGTGGTTTACCTATTTTTTTAACCGATACTGCTGGTTTTAGAAAAACAGAAAATAAAATAGAACAGATGGGAATAGAAATTGCTAAACAGCATGTTAGGGAAGCTGATTTGGTTATTTTGGTTTATGATATAGGAAATCCTAAGCAAGTTGATTTACCAGAAACATCGGCTGAAATATGGTGTGTTGGCAATAAACTTGATCTTTATGAAAAAAATGATCAGCGTTGGTCTATACAATTTTCCGCATTAACTGGTTTAAATTTTGATTATTTTATAAAAGAACTTGAATTATTTTGTCATCATCGTGCTTCTGAAATTGGAAATATTGTTCCAGCACGTAAAAGGCAACTTCAATTATTAAAGCAGGCTGTTAAAGAGATTGAATTTTCTCTTAATTATCATTCTCTTGATCTCAGTTTACGTGCAGAACATCTCCGTTGTGCAAGTGATTTTCTTGGGAAAATTACAGGAGATATTGATGTTGAAGATTTGCTTGATATTATTTTTTCAGAATTTTGTGTTGGTAAATAATGATTCACGTGAAACATTGATTATTTCATAGACAGATTATAAAGATTATGTAATTTATATCCTGTTTCACGTGAAACCTTAGAATATTTTCTACGGAATGAATTAAATGCAATCATATGATGTTGTTATTGTTGGTGGTGGTCATGCTGGCTGTGAAGCGGCTTCAGCTTCAGCACGTGTAGGAGCCAAAACAGCGCTTGTTACACATAAAATATCAGCACTGGGAACAATGTCGTGTAATCCTGCTATTGGTGGACTTGGAAAAGGGCATCTAGTTCGTGAAATAGATGCGTTAGATGGTCTTATGGGAAGAGCAGCAGATGCTGCTGGAATTCAGTTTAGACTACTTAATAGACGTAAAGGACCGGCAGTAAGAGGACCACGGACACAGGCAGATAGACAACTTTATAAAAAAGCAATTCAAAAATTATTAAAAGAACAAGAAAATCTTACTCTTATTGAGGATGAAGTTATTGATCTGGTTGTTAAAGATAATTGTGTATCAGGTGTTATTTTAAAAAAACAAGGAACAATTTTTTCTGGTGCTGTTGTTTTAACAACAGGTACGTTTTTAAATGGCTTTATTCATATTGGTAATAAAACATGGGCTGCTGGTCGTATGGGAGATCAGTCAAGTGTAAAACTTGCTGAACATTTGAAAAAATATCATATAAAACTTGGACGATTAAAAACAGGAACCCCTGCTCGTTTGAGTAAAAAAACAATTGCTTGGGAAGCTCTCCAAAAACAACAAGCAGATGAAAATCCCATACCCTTTTCTCTTTTAACAGAGAAAATTGAACAACCACAAATTGAATGTGCAATAACACGTACAAATGAGAAAACACATCAAATTATTCGCGAGAATATTTATCGCTCTGCTTTATATTCTGGAAATATTGAAGGGTTAGGACCACGTTATTGTCCTTCTGTTGAAGATAAAATTGTTAAATTTGGAGAACGTGATGGACATCAGATCTTTCTGGAACCAGAAGGATTAAATGATGATACTGTTTATCCAAATGGTCTTTCTACTTCTCTTCCTGAAGATGTACAAATTTCTCTATTGAAGACCATTGAAGGATTGGAAAATGCTATAGTTTTGCAACCTGGTTATGCTATTGAATATGATTTTGTTAATCCACAACAATTAACGAGAAACTTAGAATTACGTTCTTTACCGGGTTTGTTCTTAGCAGGCCAAATTAATGGTACAACAGGATATGAAGAAGCAGCAGCACAAGGACTTTTAGCTGGATTAAATGCTGCACGTAAAGTAGGTAAATTAGATGAAATACTTATAAGTCGTTCTACTGCTTATATTGGTGTTATGATTGATGATTTGGTTTCACGTGGTGTTTGTGAACCTTATAGGATGTTTACATCACGTGCTGAATTTCGTTTATCTTTACGATCTGATAATGCTGATACGCGTTTAACACCTTTGGCACAAAAATGGGGTATTGTGAGTAAAATACGTTGGGAATGTTATCAGAAAAAACAACAACGGCTTGATCAAGCACGATCAATATGTCAAAATCTTTTTTTAACACCCAATGAAGCTTCTGCTCATGGATTACATGTTAATCATGATGGAATTCGGCGTTCGGCTTATGATTTTCTTGCTTATCCTCATATGACCTTAGAGCGTCTTTCAGATTTTTGGCCACAATTAAAAACAATTGATTCTAAAACAGCAGAATCTTTAGAAATTGAAGCACAATATGCGGTTTATTTAGATAAACAAGCACAAGATATTGCCTCTCTTCAGAGAGATGAGCGTTTAGAAATTCCTTCTTCTCTCGATGTTCAGGCAATTTCAGGTCTTTCAAATGAACTTAAATCAAAAATTCAAGAAGTGTCGCCGCGTTCAATTGCTGATGCACAAAAAATTGATGGCATGACACCTGCCGCGTTATCGCTTATTATTACACATATTCAACGTCAACGACGTGAAAAGGCTAAAACAGCTTAATGAATTTTTCTACAGAAAAAAAATATCAACAATTATTAAATATTGTTCCTTCTGTTTCACGTGAAACGATGGAAAATTTAATTCAGTTTGAGTCTTTAATACTTCAGTGGAATGCACATATTAATTTGATATCTGCTACAACTATACCAGATCTATGGACACGACATATTCTAGATTCAGCACAAATTTTTCCTTTGTATGCTCATTCTTTACATTGGTGTGATTTAGGATCAGGAGGAGGTTTTCCTGCAATTGTTATTGCTATCTTTTTGAAAGAAAAAAAAGCAGGACATATTAATCTTGTTGAAAGTAATGGGAAAAAAGTTGCTTTTTTGCGAACAGTTATTGCTCAACTTAATCTTCCAGCAACGGTTTATCACGCGAGAATTGAAGATATATATCAAAAAATTCCCATATCTGATATTATAACGGCACGGGGATTAGCGCCGCTTGATACTCTTTTACAACTCATTTTTCCTTTATTAACAGAAAAAACAATAGCTCTTTTGCAAAAAGGTCGGGATTACGCTACAGAAATAAAAAATGCCTCTGCCAATTGGCACTTTGATCTGTTAAAACATAAAAGTAAAGTTGATGAAAATTCTGTTATTTTGGAAATTTCTCATATTCGATCATATAGAGGGTAGAGCAAAATGAGCGAAACACGAATTATCGCTATTGCAAACCAAAAGGGTGGAGTCGGAAAAACAACCACAGCAATTAATCTTGCTACAGCTTTAGCGGCTATTGGTGAAAATGTCCTTATTATGGATGTTGATCCACAAGGTAATGCTAGTACAGGTTTAGGGATTGATCGTAATAGCCGTCCTTTATCTTCTTATGATGTTTTGGTTTCGGGCGTTTCAATTACACAGGCGGCTTTAAAAACAGCCGTACCCAATCTTTATATAGTTCCCTCTACACTTGATCTCTTAGGTGTGGAAATGGAAATTTCTTCATCAAAAGATCGCATACAACGCTTACGTAAAGCTCTCTATGATGATCCGGAAATGGAAAAAAAATTCAATTATATTTTAATTGATTGTCCTCCCTCCCTTAATCTTTTAACACTTAATGCTATGGGGGCTGCGGATTCTGTTTTAGTGCCTATGCAGTGTGAATTTTTAGCACTTGAAGGTTTAAGTCAATTACTTGAAACAGTAAAACAAGTGCGATCCGTACTTAATCCATCTTTAGAGATCCAAGGTATTGTTTTAACAATGTATGATGGACGTAATAACCTTTCAAATCAAGTTGTTGAAGATGTACGCTCTTTTATGGGAGATAAAGTTTATCGTACTGTTATTCCACGAAATGTAAGAGTATCAGAAGCGCCTTCTTTTGGCAAACCTGTATTGCTTTATGATCTTAAATGTGCTGGGAGCCAAGCTTATTTGCGTCTAGCATCAGAAATGATTCAACGTGAAAAACAAGCACGTGCTGCTGCTTAAAAATGTAAAATTTTTTGTAAGAAAACTCAAAGAGAAAAATTATGAACGATGATCTATCAAAAAAAAGACTAGGACGTGGATTAGCGGCATTGATTGGAGATATCAATTTAAACAACAATATTGCACGTTCATCAAGCTTTGATAAATTAAATGAATCCGGTAGTCTTTCTGAGCGATTTATTTCTATTGAATCTATTTCATGTAATCCTCACAATCCTCGGCGTCATTTTACTGAAACAGAGCTTGATAATTTGACACAATCAATTCGTCAACACGGTGTGGTTCAACCGGTTATTGTGAGGCCTTTAAGAGATCATCCTCATCGGTTTGAATTGATTGCGGGTGAACGGCGCTGGCGTGCAGCACAACGTGCAAATTTAAGTCAATTACCCGTTATTATTCGTGATGTGGACGATAAAACGGCTTTGGAATTGGCAATTATTGAAAATGTTCAACGTGCAGATCTTAATCCTATCGAAGAAGCAAAGGGATATGAGATGCTTCTAAATGAACATGATTATACGCAAGTAGATTTAGCGCAAGTTATAGGAAAAAGTCGTAGTCATGTTGCAAATACGCTTCGTTTGTTAAAACTTCCAGAAAAAGTACAACAATTCTTAACTGATGGACAACTTTCTGCAGGTCATGCACGTTGTCTTATAACCGTTGATGATCCACAAAATTTAGCTGAGAAAATTATTCGTGAAGGGCTTTCAGTACGTCAAACAGAAATACTTGCATATGAGCAAGCTAATCCTAAAACTAAAAAGCGTACCAATACGGAGAAAGATGCTGAAACAAAATCTTTAGAAAAATTACTTGCAGATGTGATAGGAATGAAAGTTATTATTCGACATGGTAAAAAAGGTGGAGATTTAAAAATACATTACTCTTCATTAGAACAATTAGATGAAATTTGTCGGCGTTTACAAAGTTAATCAATTGTTCTAAAAAGATTTTTTTAACAGGTATCTTTTAAAATTTTTATTATTCTATACATATGCTCTTTAGCAAATTCTATATTTCTTGCAGGTAAAGAGTTTTTTTCATAAGTAGAATTTTCTTCATCAGTAAGTACATACAATGTCGCTTGAAGTGCTAGGTGAGCAACAACAAAATCTTTCGGTGTTATATTATTTTCTTTTAAAATATTTACAAGTTTTGGATTATTAAAAATATAGGAAGCGTCTTTTTCAATATTATCATCATAAGTACTGAGATCACTTTTTGTATTTGTTTGTTCTGGTTCTGAAGATAAATTTCTACATTCTGCTTTGATTTTTTCCAGCTTTAAAAGAATATCTTCTGTTAAGGGATAATTTGCAATGAAAGGCGGTATAAAAGAAGGATCATCTATTTCTTGTTTTTTTTCTTGAGCGTATGATACAAAAGGAAAAATGAAGAAAAAACACAATAGAAGTTTAAACATGACGAAAAATTATCCTTTCTTTTTTGAATTTCAATAAATATTTTTCCGTCTGTTATTCTTTATTTTTAGAAAAACATTTGTAAATATAATCGAAATAAAAACAATTATTAGGAATGGTAAAAACACGGTGTTTTTTTAATGCACATACTTTTTTATTAGATTAATGGGATGATATTTTTTAATGTCTCATAGCTGATTAGTTGCTCAAAATGAGTTTTTCACAGCTATTTAAAAGAATTGTTGCTTTGTAAAAATGTTTTTTAACAAATTCAAGATTGTTTAGAAATATAGTATTTTTCTCAGTAGAATATTCCTTTTCAGGTACAAATATGAGAAGCGCTGATATTTCTTTAAGTGCTAAGGTTCCCGCAGCAAAATCTTTCGGTGTTATATTATTTTCTTTTAAAATATTCACAAGTTTTTGTTTACTAGAAATATAGGTAGTGTAGTTTTCAATACTAGAGTGGATACTAGAATCATAAGTTATAAGATTATTTTTTGTTTCTGGAAGTAAGTTTTTACATTCTTTTTCAATTTTTTCCAGCTTTAAAAGAAAATCTTCTGTTAAGGGATAATTTGCAATGAGAGGTGCTATAAGAGAAGAATTATCTGTTTCCTTTTCCTCTGCCATTGTTTGTTGAATATGTATCACGAAAAGAAAAAGCAGGAACAAACGTAATACGAACTTACGCATGGTTAAAAATTGTCCTTTCTTCTTCGAACTTCAGCAAAAACTTCTTCATCTGTTTTTTCTTCCATTACAAGGTTCTTTCGCAATACACTATCATCCCAGCGGAGAAAGGGATTGGTGGCTTTTTCTTGCCCTAAGGTTACTGGTAAAGTCATAGCGTTTTTTGCACGTAGCAAAAAAACTTCCTCTATTCTTTGGTGGAGTTTTTTATTATGTGGGTCAATTGTTAGTGCGAAAAGAGCGTTATTTTTTGTATATTCGTGTCCACAATAGAGAAGTGTTTCATCAGGAAGTTTACGAAGTTTTTTTAAAGAATTCAGCATTTGTGCTGGTTTTCCTTCGAAAAGACGTCCACAGCCCAATGAAAAAAGTGTATCTCCAGCAAAGAGTAAATTCTTTTCAGGAAAATAGTAAGATAATGCGCCTAGAGTATGACCAGGTGTTGAAAGAGCTAAAAGAAGGTGTGAGCCAAAAGAAAAACTTTCATCAGGTTGAAGTGTTTTATCAAGATGATTGATCTTTTCTTTTTCTGCTTCTGGTCCGATAACCGTAGCGTTGTAAACTTGTTTTAATTCTGATAGGGCTTCTACATGGTCGTGATGATGATGAGTTACAAAAATAGTGTTAAGTGTCCAATTGTGGCGCTTTAAGGCATTGTGAATCGCTTTGCCTTCAGGAGCATCTATTGCAGCTGTCATACCACTTTTTTCATCATGAAGGAGTACACCGAAATTGTCTTCTCGACAAATAAACTGTTCAATCAACATATTTTTTCTCCCGAACAGTGTTTGGCGATGAATCTATAAAATAATCGGTAGTGATGATTTTTTTAAGAATCAGATTTGTCCTCTTCTGTAAAAAGTCCTTTTGAATGTTTTATAATTATAGGCATTTGGGTAAGCATGAAAAGGACTGTTATAGGCATGACGCCAAATACTTTGAAACTTGTCCAGAAATTATCGCTAAAATTACGCCAAATTATTTCATTCAAAATGGCAAGAAAAATGAAAAAAAACGCCCAACGATAGGTAAGTTTTTGCCAACCTAAATCATCAAGTTTTAAGGTAGAATCAAGAGCATAACGTAAAAGTGGTTTTTTAAAAAACATCCCTCCAAAAAGTATAAAAGCAAATAAGCTATTAATGATTGTTGGTTTCATTTTTATGAAAGTTTCATTATGAAGCCAGAGAGTTAGAAAGCCAAAAACTAAAACAAATATTCCTGAAATAAGAGGCATAATAGGAATTTGTTTTGCAAGGATCCATGATAAGCTTAGGGAAATAATAATAGCCACCATAAAAATAGCTGTTGCAGGGAAAATAGGCTTACTAAAATTTTGAAAAAATCCAATGTTTTTTATCAGCCATTCTCCCTTATAATTGGCAAAAAAGAAGGCAACCAATGGACCCATTTCCAAAAGAAACTTAAGTGTTGGTGAGAGAGAAATTTTTTTATTGTTATTCATCTTTTTTTCAGAATTATTGTGTAAATTAAGATTAGATAAAGGCTGTTTCATGCGTGTTTTCCTGCAATAGTTTCGGCAAAGTCAGAAGCAGAAAAGGGTTGAAGGTCTTCAATATCTTCTCCTATACCGATAAAATAAACGGGTAATTTATATTTTGCTGCGATAGCGACAAGAATTCCTCCTCGTGCAGTCCCATCTAGCTTTGTCATAACTAAACCATTAACACCAGCAATATCACGGAAAATGTCCACTTGGTTGAGTGCATTTTGTCCGGTTGTTGCATCAAGAGTTTGAAGGATTGTGTGGGGTGCTTGGGGGGTGTGTTTTTTTAAAACACGAATAATTTTTGCCAACTCATCCATTAATTCAGATTTATTTTGTAAACGCCCTGCTGTATCAATAATTAATACATCACTGTTTGTTTTTTTTGCTTTTTCATAAGCATCAAATGCTAAGCTGGCGGCATCTGCACCCAATTTTGTCGAAATAACAGGAGAATTGGTACGTTCACCCCAAATGTGTAGTTGCTCAATAGCAGCGGCTCGGAAAGTATCACCTGCTGCCAGCATAACTTTTAATCCCCCTTCTGTTAATTTGGCTGAAAGTTTTCCAATAGTTGTCGTTTTTCCAGTGCCATTTACACCTACCAGCAAAATAACATGAGGTTTATGGCTGAGATCAAGTTCTAATGGTATTGCAACAGGTTCCAGAACTTTTTTGACCTCATCAGCTACAATAGTATGAATATCATCTGGGGAGAGGTTTTTTCCGTAACGACTGGAAGCTAAAGTATTTGTGATGCGTGTTGCTGTCTCTACACCTATGTCAGCTTGGATAAGAATATCTTCGAGCTCTTGCAGTGTATCTTCATCAAGTTTTCTTTTAACAAAGAGATCGCCAATTGATCCGCTTAGGCGTTGTGAAGAAAGGGATAGGCCTTTTTTAAGGCGCCCAAACCACGCTGTCTTTTTTTGTTCAACAGAAGGTTCAGATAAAATTTCTTCATTCTTTTTTTCACGGATGTTGTCTGTGACAATAATTTTACCAGAAAAGGGAATTTTATCAGAATGGGATTCTAGAAATGGAGATTTTTCATCATATTTTGTAAGTATTGACTCTGGATTTTTTGTTTGTTCTTCTTTTTCTGTGTTTATAGAGATTTGATTATTTTTTGTCTTTTCATTTTTGTCTTTATTTTCTTCTATTATATCGCTTTTATCAGGAATAGAAATCTGTTGTTCAATTTCTTGCTCTTGAGATTTGTTAAAAGAGAATATTTTTTTTATAAAAGATTTAGTCATAAGAATTCTCCTGCTCAAGCAGCGTTTAATTTTGGAGGGACAGCAATCAATTTATCGCCATCATGATCAACGATAAGGGCTTGAACAATTGTTCCTGCTTTTGCACCTTTAACTTGTACAAGAGTATAATCTTCTGTTCGTCCGATTTCATCTTTTTCAACGAGAATTGTTTGTAGACTGTTTTGTAAATGAGCAAGATGCTTTTGGTAAGCCATATCACCTGCTTTACGCAATTTTTCAGCACGCAGCTTAACTATTTTACGGTTGATTTGTGGCATACGTGCGGCAGGTGTTCCTTCTCTTGGACTAAAGGGGAAGACATGGAGATGGGTTAAATTACAATCTTTGATTAAGGCAAGACTATTTTGAAACATCTCTTCTGTTTCTGTAGGAAAACCAGCAATTAAGTCGGCACCATAAACCATTGTAGAACGTTTGGCACGCAATTCTTGGCAAAATTGAATGGCATGTTCGCGCAGATGACGCCGTTTCATCCGTTTTAAAATCATATTATCACCTGCTTGCAAAGATAAATGCAAATGGGGCATGATTCTTGTTTCATAAGCTAAAAGATTTATGAGTTCTTCGTCTGCTTCAATAGAGTCAATAGATGAGAGGCGTAATCGGGCTAAGTCAGGGACATGATGCAAAATAGCTGAAGTTAATTTTCCTAGAGTAGCTTTTCCAGGAAGATCGTGGCCATAACTTGTAAGGTCAACACCTGTAAGGACCACTTCTTGGATACCCCCACCTATCAGCTTTTTAATTTGTTCTATGACAGCACCCATGGGAACTGAACGAGATGGTCCTCGTCCATAAGGAATAATGCAAAATGTACAGCGGTGATCGCATCCGTTTTGTACCTGTACAAAAGCGCGGGTGCGCTCTTGCATTGCACTGACCATATGTGGAGCAATTTTTTGTACTTCCATAATGTCATTGATATGCACCTTTTCAGAATGATTAATACCAAAATCAGGAAGTTGACGATAAGAATGAGCGTGAAGTTTATCTTCGTTTCCTAAAACAAGATCTACTTCTGTCATTGAGGCAAAATTTTGTGCTTCTGTTTGGGCTGCACACCCTGTTACAATGATACGCGCATGAGGATTTTCACGTCTTGCTTTGCGGATAGCTTGTTTTGCTTGTCGTACGGCTTCGGCAGTGACAGCACAGGTATTAAAGATAATAGCACCATCTTTAAGTTGATCTAGCCCTGAAGAAGTACTTTCTTTGCGAATGATTTCCGATTCGTAGCTATTAAGTCGACAACCAAAAGTTACAATTTCTATTGCCATCAGGAGTGATCCTTTTTGTAACACCCTGTTAAAGGGCTTAAAAAACCACTAAAGTGATATTTAATTGGTCCTGTCATGATAATATGATCGTCTTCTCGGTAAAAAATATTAAGTTTTCCCTTTGGTAAATTTACATCAACGTGGCGCTCTGTAAGTCCACGACGATAAGCAGCCACTGCACTTGCACAAGCAGCACTCCCACATGCTTGTGTTAATCCTGCCCCTCGCTCCCATGTACGTAAATTTAGACTTTTCTTTGACGTTATGCAAGCAATGGAAATATTGCACCGTTCGGGAAACAGGGGATCATGTTCAAGTTTTGGCCCATATTTTTCTAATGGAATATGTTGAATATCATTTTCAACAAAAAAGATAGCATGGAGATTGCCAATGGATATGAGACAAGCGTCTTTTAGGGGACCAGCGATAATTTCTACGTGATTGGTATCAACTATTTCACGTGAAACAGGCATCTCTTTTGCATTGAAATTTGGGCATCCCATATCAACAGAAATGAGATTATCGGTTTGGTATTTTCCTTCAATAATTCCAGCGGGAGTTTCTAAATGAAATTTTTCACCAAAATTGTGATCTTTAAGCCATGCGATGACACAGCGGGTACCATTGCCACAAGCTTTAGCCATTGATCCGTCGGCATTCCATATTTCTATGCGGAAGTCGGTTTTTTTCTGGGTTGGTGTGTGGATAGCCATGATTTGATCAAAATGCATTTCAGGATCTGCCGACAAAGCAAGGATTGCTTGTGGTGTAAGAGCGTATGTGCTTTCACGCATATCAACAACAATAATTTGATTTCCAAGACCGTCCATTTTGCTAAATGGCGTTTTCATGAAACTTCTCTATTTCTAATGATTACTTATAAAAAGATATATGACTGAAAATATTATAAATTTCTAGTGTTTAATAAATATAAAATTGGGCACATAAATTATTTCTTTTAAAATAAGTGATTTTAACCTGTTTTTTTTAATTTGTTAATTTATCTTTGTAACTATAACAAATATTCGCTTAATTTTTTTGTGAACTTATTTATTGTCGTGGGAGAGAGTACAGACATGGCGTTTTCAAAAGTTTCGTTTTTCGTTGCACTATCAACTGTAATGTTTTTAGGGGGATGTTCAACAACACGGTTTGATGGTAATGACGATGGTAACGCATTAGAAGTTTTTTATCCATCTCAACAAATGACAATATTAGAAGCGTCTGATCTGTCGTCTACTTCTTCGTCGATATCTGAAGATGCAAACGCTCCGATGTATGAAAAAGGAGATTCTCAGAGCGATGGACGAATGGCTAGTCTCGAATTGCCAAGTAATGCCACTGATTTATTTCCTGCAAGTGTTGCTGGGGTGTGGAATCTTTCTATGGGAGGAAAAGTTTGCCGGATTGCAACTCCACAAACAAAGTTTGGACAAGGGTACCGTGCTGGTCCTTTACACTGTCCAGGAATTGCTTCCCAAGTGAGATCGTGGGCTGTTAAAGGAAAAAGATTATATTTTTATAATAACTCTGGACGTGTTATCCTCGTTCTTTATTCTTCAAATGTTGATCGTTTTGAGGGACGTACACTTGATGATCATCCCGTTATTTTAAGTCGTTAAATCATTTTTGATCGTTTATGACAAACTAAACTAGACGGACAGATTCTTGAAAAGTATTTGTATTTTTCATTGAGATCGGTTTGAAAAAGGTTTTTTGGATGATTCTCGTTTCAACACGTTATAAGGAGCTTGTCGCTAAAGGAGAGATTTGTTTTGATCCCGCTCAATTAGCTATAACAGAATATTTTGATCATTTATTAAAAAAAATTGCGGAACAAAATATCTCTCATCCTTTGCCTTGGATATTTTGCTCTTTCTTTAACAGAATATTTAAAAGGAAAAAACAAAATATTTCTTGTGTTGTAAAACAAGGAGATGAAACAGTTTTTTTTCAGGGACTGTATATTTATGGTGAAGTAGGACGGGGCAAAACCATGCTGATGGATTTGTTCTTTTCTTGTTTGCCTAAAGGTCATAAAAAGCGTGCCCATTTTAATGATTTTATGGCTGATGTGCATGAGCGTATTAATTTTTATCGTCAAGCATCTGGGTGTGCAAAATTTAAACAAGATAATCCTATTTTAGCTGTTGCTGAGGATCTTGTACGAGAAGCAAAAGTACTTTGTTTTGATGAGTTTAGTGTAACGGATATTGCTGATGCTATGGTATTGGGGCGGCTTATTTCTGCTCTGTTTGATAAAGGAATTTTCTTTATTGCAACCTCAAATGTGGCGCCGGATAACCTTTATTGTAACGGTTTGAATCGTGAGCTCTTTTTGCCTTTTATTCAAGTTTTGAAAGCATATGTTCGTGTTGTTAATCTTGATGCAAAAACAGATTATCGCCTTGAAAAATCAAATCTACAACAGGTGTATGTGTCGCCGTTGGGGGTCCCGGCAAATGAATATATGGATCAAGCATGGACACTTGTATTGCAAGGACATAAGGAGACATCTGATGAGCTTTCTATAAAAGGGCGCATTATTCCTATTCCGCGCTTTGGTGCAGGATGTGCTCGTTTTGATTATGGGGATTTATGTGAAAAGCCTTTGGCCGCGGCTGAATATTTGTTATTAGGGGAGCGTTATCATACGATTTTTATTGATAATGTACCGGTCATGGATGATACATGTCGCAATGAAACAAAACGGTTTATTTTGCTTATTGATATTCTTTATGAGCGGCATATACGGTTGTTTATGTCGGCAGCCGCAGGGATAGGGGATTTGTATAAAGGGCATGCGCAGATTACGGAAACATTTGAATTTAAAAGAACACAATCACGTCTTTTCGAAATGCAAAGCTACGATTATTTAAAACTTTGGGAAGAACGTTTTCTTTTGAAGAAGAAGCATTGATTATACTTTTACCTTTACGTAAACTGTCAAAACAATAACTTTTTGAAATTAAAGAAATATAATAATTCTGTTGTATTTTTTTAAAATTCACTTTATCGATACATCGTGATAATTTTCTAATAGTTGTTTCAGCGGAGGGTTGTTGTTTCTGTAAGGAGATAAATTTGTAAATTTCATTTCTTTACTCCTTTTTATGATATTGTTTGAATATGGTTGAAGTCAAAAATATTCAGTATACGGACGTTGATTGGGTGTGCGCTGAATTATCTAAAAGTTAGGAAAAATAAAATGGCACGGAAAAAAATAGCTCTCATTGGTTCAGGTATGATTGGTGGTACTTTAGCACATATTATTGGGCTTAAAGAGCTTGCTGATGTGGTCTTATTTGATATTACAGAAGGTGTGCCACAAGGTAAGGCTCTAGATATAGCCGAATCTTCTCCTGTTGATGGTTTTGATATCAGTCTAAAAGGTGCTAATGCTTATGAAGCAATTGAAGGTGCTGATGTTGTTATTGTAACAGCAGGCGTTGCGCGAAAACCTGGTATGAGTCGTGATGAACTTTTGGGCATTAATTTAAAGGTTATGGAACAAGTTGGAGCTGGAATTAAAAAATACGCTTCTTCAGCGTTTGTTATTTGTATTACCAATCCCCTTGATGCGATGGTGTGGGCATTGCAGAAATTTTCAG
Organism: Bartonella sp. AP19HLJMH; assembly: GCF_042196245.1. Lineage (NCBI taxonomy): Bacteria > Pseudomonadati > Pseudomonadota > Alphaproteobacteria > Hyphomicrobiales > Bartonellaceae > Bartonella > Bartonella sp. AP19HLJMH. Next base: position 31,678 of record NZ_JBHIPX010000002.1, on the reverse strand, counting down.
GTCTCCCTACACATAAAGTGGTTGGTATGGCTGGTGTTCTTGATTCAGCGCGTTTTCGTCATTTCTTATCTGAGGAATTTAAGGTCTCTATTAAAGATGTGACAGCGTTTGTTTTAGGGGGCCACGGTGATACAATGGTTCCTCTCGTGCGTTATTCAACGGTTGGTGGTATTTCTTTGCCTGATCTTATAAAGATGGGCTGGACAACACAGGGAAGAATTGATCAAATTATCCAGCGTACCCGTGATGGCGGTGCAGAAATTGTTGGTTTGTTAAAAACAGGTTCTGCTTATTATGCACCAGCAGCTTCTGCTGTTTCTATGGCTGAGGCCTACCTAAAGGATACTAAGCGTGTTGTGCCTGTTGCAGCTTATCTTTCAGGAGAATATGGGGTTAATGATACCTATGTTGGGGTACCTGTTGTACTTGGTGCAGGTGGTGTTGAACGAGTCATTGAAATTGATCTTGATAAAGAAGAAAGAGGTGCTTTTGATCATTCAGTAAATGCGGTTAAAAAGCTTTGTGAAGCTTGTATTGCTCTTGTACCTAGTCTCAAGTAAATTGAACAAGATTTAATTCATTAAAATAAGTATTTAGAATGTTAAAACTTTAGGATTAATAAGATCCATAAAAGAAAAGGACAAATGCATGAATATCCATGAGTATCAGGCCAAACGTCTGCTTCATGAATATGGAGCACCAATTGCAAATGGTGTCGCTGTTTATTCTGTAGAGCAAGCTGAAAAATGGGCGGAAAAATTGCCCGGACCTCTCTATGTGGTTAAAAGTCAGATACACGCTGGTGGTCGTGGTAAGGGTAAGTTTAAAGAACTTGGTCCTGATGCAAAGGGTGGTGTTCGGCTTGCACAATCTGTTGAAGAAGTTGTTGCAAATGTTCAAGAAATGCTTGGAAAAACTTTGGTAACCAAACAAACTGGTCCAGAGGGTAAGCAGGTCAACCGCCTTTATATTGAAGATGGTGCCGATATTGAACGGGAGCTTTATCTTTCACTTTTGGTTGATCGTAGCGTTGGTCGAATTGCTTTTGTTGTTTCAACAGAAGGTGGAATGGATATTGAAACGGTTGCTGAAGAGACACCAGAAAAAATATTCACGCTTCCCATTGATGCTGTAGAGGGTGTTACTTCTGCTGATTGTGCAAGACTTTGTGATGCGTTGAAACTACAAAGCAGTGCGCGAGAAGATGGTGAAAAGCTTTTTCCGATTCTCTATAAGGCATTTTGTGAAAAAGATATGAGCCTTTTAGAAATCAATCCGCTTATTGTGATGAAAGATGGTCACTTGCGTGTTCTTGATGCGAAAGTTTCTTTTGATAATAATGCTCTGTTTCGTCATCCAGATATTTTAGAATTGCGCGATCTTTCAGAAGAAGATCCAAAGGAAATAGAAGCATCAAAGCATGATCTTGCTTATGTTGCTCTTGAGGGTACGATTGGTTGCATGGTTAATGGTGCTGGGCTTGCTATGGCAACAATGGATATCATTAAGCTTTATGGAGCAGAGCCAGCGAATTTTTTGGATGTTGGTGGTGGAGCATCAAAAGAAAAGGTGACAGCTGCTTTTAAAATTATTACGGCCGATCCAAATGTTAAGGGCATTTTAGTTAACATTTTTGGTGGTATTATGCGTTGTGATGTCATTGCTGAGGGTGTGGTTGCTGCTGTTCGTGAGGTTGGTTTAAAGGTTCCCTTGGTTGTTCGTCTTGAAGGTACTAATGTTGAGCAAGGTAAAGCAATTATCAATGAGAGTGGTTTGAATGTTATTCCTGCTGATGATTTAGATGATGCTGCCCAAAAAATTGTTGCAGCCGTGAAGGGAGCTTAAGCTATGTCAATTCTTGTGAATAAAGAGACAAAAGTTCTCGTTCAAGGGCTTACAGGAAAAACAGGAACATTTCATACAGAGCAGGCGCTTGCTTATCATGGTACGCAAATGGTTGGTGGCGTTAATCCTAAAAAGGGTGGAGAAACATGGGAAGGTTCAAAAGGCGAAACTCTTCCTATTTTCGCTAATGTTGCAGAAGCAAAAGAAAAAACAGGTGCAGATGCTTCCGTTATTTATGTTCCTCCTGCAGGGGCTGCGGCAGCTATTATAGAGGCTATAGAAGCTGAAGTTCGTTTAATTATCTGTATTACGGAAGGTATTCCCGTTATGGATATGGTTAAAGTGAAGGCGCGATTAGAAAACTCAAAGTCTCGTCTTATTGGTCCTAATTGTCCCGGTATTCTTACACCAAATGAATGTAAAATTGGTATTATGCCTGGTTCTATTTTTAGAAAAGGTTCTGTTGGGGTTGTCTCGAGGTCGGGAACTTTAACTTATGAAGCCGTTTTTCAAACGAGTCAGGAAGGTCTCGGACAAACAACTGCTATAGGGATTGGTGGCGATCCTGTTAAGGGCACTGAATTTATTGATGTGTTGGAAATGTTTTTAGCGGATGATGAAACCGAGTCTATTGTTATGATTGGTGAGATTGGTGGTTCTGCTGAAGAAGAAGCAGCACAGTTTTTGCAAGATGAAGCAAGAAAAGGTCGTAAAAAGCCAGTTGTTGGCTTTATTGCTGGCCGTACGGCTCCTCCAGGACGTACAATGGGACATGCTGGTGCTGTTATTTCTGGTGGTAAAGGTGGAGCAGAAGATAAAATTGCGGCAATGGAATCAGCAGGGATTCGTGTATCTTCTTCGCCATCACAGATAGGTAAGACTTTGATGTCAGTTTTGAAAGGCTAAAAGAAAGTTTCACCTGAATAAGAAAAGGTTCTTAGATTCAGGTGAAAAAGCTTGAGTATAAAAAGGTAAAACTTTTTTGAATGTTCGAATCACTGCTTGTTTGTAAGCATTTAAAGGTCAAAAAGAGATATAAGGAGACGGAATAAATGTTCCGGAGAAGTATATGGCAAGGCAGGACGAAATAAATAGCCTTTTTGCACAGACATCATTTCTTTATGGTGGGAATGCGGATTATATAGATCAACTTTATGCTCAATATGAAAAAGATCCTACCAGTGTTGATTCACAGTGGCGTGCTTTTTTTGAAGGACTTCATGATAATAAAGAAGATGTTCTTAAAAATGCTGAAGGAGCAACATGGCAGCGTGATCATTGGCCATTAAAAGCAGAGGGTGAATTGATTTCTGCTCTTGATGGTGATTGGTCTTCTCTTGAAAAATATTTTGGCGATAAATTAAAGGAAAAAGCAATAACAGGTGCTGCACAAAAGGGAAAAACTTCCAGTGAACAAGATATTATTCGTGCAACACGTGATTCCGTTCATGCAATTATGATGATTCGTGCGTTTCGAGAACGGGGACATCTTCATGCGCAACTTGACCCTCTTCAATTGGCCGAAAAACAAGAAGATTACAAGGAACTTTCTCCAGAAGCTTATGGTTTTACTCCAGCTGATTACGAGCGTCCCATTTTTATTGATAATGTTTTAGGGTTGGAATATGCAACTATTCCGCAAATGCTTGAGATTCTCAATCGTACCTATTGTTCAACAATCGGTGTGGAGTATATGCATGTTTCTGATCCGGTTCAGAAAGTATGGCTTCAAGAACGCATTGAAGGGCGAGATAAAAAAAATTCTTTCACACAACAAGACAAGAAAGCTATTCTGAATAAGCTTATTCAGGCAGAGGGATTCGAACAGTTTTTAGACACTAAATATAAAGGTACAAAGCGTTTTGGACTCGATGGTGGTGAGGCGCTGATTCCCGCTCTTGAACAGATTATCAAATGTGGTAGTGCTTTGGGGGTTAGGGAAGTTATTTTAGGAATGGCACATCGTGGTCGTTTAAATGTTCTTTCACAAGTTCTTGCCAAACCGCATAGGGCTATTTTTCATGAATTCAAAGGGGGATCTTACAAGCCTGATGATGTGGAGGGATCCGGTGATGTCAAATATCATTTGGGAACTACCGCTGATCTGGACTTTGATGGTAAAAAAGTTCATTTATCACTGTTGGCGAATCCATCTCATCTTGAGATTGTTGATCCGGTTGTTATGGGAAAAGCACGTGCTAAACAAGATCAACTTATGGGACCTGCGCATACTGATTTACTCCCATTAAGTGAGCGTTCAAAAGTGATGCCATTGCTTATTCATGGTGATGCCGCTTTTGCAGGACAAGGCGTTATCCAAGAAACTTTTGGTCTTTCAGGTCTTAAAGGTTATCGTGTTGCAGGCTCACTTCATGTTATTATCAATAACCAGATTGGTTTTACAACATCTCCACGTTTTTCACGTTCTTCGCCTTATCCATCAGATGTCGCAAAAATGATTGACGCACCAATTTTCCATGTGAATGGTGATGATCCTGAGGCAGTTGTTTTTGTTGCCAAAATAGCAACAGAGTTTCGCCAAATTTTCCATAAACCAGTGGTTATTGATATGTTTTGTTATCGCCGTTATGGGCATAATGAAGGTGATGAACCTTCCTTTACGCAGCCGCTTATGTATAAAGCAATACGTAATCATAAAACAACACTTCAACTTTATAGTGACCGATTGGTAGCAGAAGGAATGGTTACTTCAGAAGAAATTGAGCAACAAAAAAAATTATGGCGCGATAAGCTTGAAGGTGAACTTGAAGCAAGTGCTTCTTATAAACCTAATAAGGCTGATTGGCTTGATGGAAGCTGGACGGGACTCAAAGCTTTTAGTAGTTCTGATGAGCAGCATTCTAGAGCAACCGGTGTTGAATTAAAAACTTTAAAGGAAATTGGTCAGAAAATTGTTGAAATTCCGGCGAATTTTCACGTTCACAAAACCATTCAACGTTTTTTAAATAATCGTGCTAAAATTTTTGAAACCGGTGAGGGTGTTGACTGGGCAACCGCTGAAGCTTTAGCTTTTGGTTCACTTTGTTTGGAAGGTGCACCGGTTCGTCTTTCCGGTGAAGATGTTGAGCGGGGAACTTTTTCACAACGTCATTCCGTTCTTTATGACCAAGAAAATGAGGCGCGTTATATTCCTTTGAATCATTTACAAAAGGGGCAAGCGCTTTATGACGTTGTTAATTCTATGCTTTCTGAAGAAGCTGTTCTTGGTTTTGAATATGGATATTCTCTTGCTGAACCACGAGGATTAACACTTTGGGAAGCACAATTTGGTGATTTCTCTAATGGTGCACAGGTCATTTTTGATCAATTTATTTCATCCGCAGAGCGTAAGTGGCTTCGTATGTCTGGTCTTGTGTGTTTATTGCCTCATGGTTTTGAAGGGCAAGGGCCGGAGCATTCTTCTGCACGTTTAGAACGGTTTCTTCAACTTTGTGCGGAAGATAATATGCAGGTTGCTAATTGTACAACCCCTGCAAATTATTTTCATATTTTGCGTCGACAAATTAAGCGTGATTTCCGGAAGCCATTGATTTTGATGACACCGAAATCACTTTTACGTCATAAGCGAGCTGTTTCTTTTCTCAATGAAATGGGGCCAGAAACAAGTTTTTGTCGTGTGTTGCTTGATGATGCAGAATGTCTCAAAGATTCTGTCATTAAGTTGCAAAAAGATAATAAGATTCGCCGTGTCGTTCTTTGTACTGGTAAGGTTTATTACGACCTTTATGAAGAACGTGAAAAAAGGGGTATTGATGATGTTTACCTCCTTCGTGTTGAACAGCTTTATCCTTTCCCTGCAAAAGTTTTGGTGAATGTATTATCGCGCTTTTTGCAGGCGGAAGTTTTTTGGTGCCAAGAGGAACCAAAAAACATGGGGGCTTGGTCATTTATTGAGCCTTATTTGGAATGGGTTTTGACGCATATTAATGCGCAATATTCACGTGCTCGTTATGCAGGACGTCCTGCGAGTGCGTCACCGGCCTCTGGGTTAATGGTGAAACACCTTGAACAACTGGCTGCGTTTCTTAAAGACGCGTTAGGTTCTTAATTTATTACTACTCTGATGTATGGAAAAATATTATGACTACTGAAATTCGTGTTCCTACTTTGGGCGAATCGGTTACCGAAGCAACGGTTGGCAAATGGTTTAAAAAACTTGGCGAAGCTGTCGCTATGGATGAGCCTTTGGTTGAATTAGAAACTGATAAGGTAACCGTTGAAGTTCCTTCTCCTGTTGCTGGGAAATTATCTGAAATCATTGCAAAAGAAGGCGATACGGTTGAAGTAAATGCTCTTTTAGGAGTGGTGAAAGCTGGAGAAGCTGGTATTTCCCAATCACTTTCACCTTCTGCTACACTTGTTCCAGCGGCTTCATCTGAATCGGAGAAGCCTGCTTTGAGCAGTGCAATGCCTCCTTCTCCTTCAGCAGCAAAATTGATGGCTGAAAATAATGTTGCAAAAAGCGATATTTCAGGTTCTGGAAAACGTGGACAAATTCTTAAAGAAGATGTTCTTGATGGATTAAAACAAAGTACAAATGCTCCTACACCCTCTTCTTCTGCGACGAGTTCTTCGGCACCTCCTGTCCAAGAAACACGTGAAGAGCGGGTTCGTATGACGAAATTGCGTCAAACAATTGCTCGCCGTCTTAAAGATGCACAAAATGTAGCAGCAATGTTAACCACATTTAATGAGGTTGATATGTCAGCGGTGATGGATTTGCGCAAGCGTTATAAGGATCTTTTTGAAAAGAAACATGGTGTTAAGCTTGGTTTTATGGGTTTTTTTACCAAGGCTGTTTGTCATGCATTAAAAGAACTTCCTGCTGTTAATGCAGAGATTGATGGGACAGATATTGTTTACAAAAACTATGTCAATGTTGGAATTGCTGTTGGAACGGATAAAGGGCTTGTTGTTCCAGTGGTGCGAGATGCAGATCAAATGTCATTGGCAGAGATTGAAAAAGAGATTGGTCGTTTGGGGCGTCTTGCGCGTGATGGAAAATTAGCCGTTTCTGATATGCAGGGCGGAACTTTTACCATTACCAATGGTGGTGTGTATGGATCGTTGATGTCAACACCGATTTTGAATGCACCACAATCTGGTATTTTGGGAATGCATGCGATTAAAGAGCGAGCAATGGTTGTTGAGGGTCAAGTTGTGATCCGCCCCATGATGTATTTAGCGCTTTCTTATGATCACCGTATTGTGGATGGGCAAGAAGCTGTGACTTTCCTTGTGCGTGTTAAGGAAAGCTTAGAAGATCCGGAACGCCTTGTTCTTGATTTGTAAAATACAGTTTTCAGGATGAAAGGAGAAACGGATGTCTTATGATGTGGCTGTGATCGGAGCGGGTCCAGGTGGTTATGTAGCAGCAATAAAAGCGGCGCAACTGGGACTTAAAGTAGCAATTATTGAAAAGCGTACAACATTAGGAGGAACATGTCTCAACGTTGGTTGTATTCCTTCTAAAGCGTTGTTGCATGCTTCAGAAGTGTTTTCTGAAACCCAGCATGGTTTTGAAACGCTTGGTATTTCTATTGGTAAATCTAAGCTTAATCTTGAACAAATGATGGTTCATAAGAAAGCTGTGGTGACAGCCAATACGAGTGGTGTTTCTTTTTTGATGAAAAAAAATAAAGTTGATACTTTTTTTGGGACAGCCAAAATTTTGAATGCGGGTCATGTGGAAGTTGTTGCCAGAGATGGTAATAAACAAACAATTGAAACAAAAAATATTATTATTGCTACCGGTTCAGAGAGTTCAGGCATTCCAGGGGTGAATGTTGAAATTGATGAAAAGACTATTGTTTCTTCTACGGGAGCTCTTTCACTTGAAAAAGTACCAACGCATATGATTGTAGTAGGTGCTGGTGTCATTGGCTCAGAACTTGGATCAGTTTGGAGCCGTTTAGGTGCTAAGGTGACCATTATTGAGTATCTTAATAAAGTTTTGGGCTCAATGGATGGTGAAGTTTCACGGCAATTTCAGAAATTAATGGAAAAACAGGGGATTGAATATAAAACGGGTGCAAAGGTAACAGCTGTTACACAATCTGGCTCAACTGCTCAGGTGAGCTTTGAATCTGTCAAAGGTGGTGAATCTGAAACTTTAGAGGCTGATGTTGTGCTTATTGCTACTGGACGTTCTCCTTATACAGAGGGGCTTGGATTACAAGAGGCTGGTGTTCAGTTAGATGAACGCGGATTTATTGCAATTGATGCTCATTGGCAGACGAATGTTCCAGGAATTTATGCGATTGGTGATGTCGTAAAAGGACCAATGCTAGCACATAAAGCAGAGGAAGAAGGCGTTGCTGTGGCAGAAATTTTGGCAGGTCAAAAAGGGCATGTTAATTTTGATGTTATTCCTAGTGTTGTTTATACACAGCCGGAAATTGCGAGTGTAGGAAGGACAGAAGAAGAGCTAAAAACTGCTGGTATTGAATATAATGTTGGCAAATTTCCTTTTATGGCCAATGGTCGTGCACGTGCAATGCAAAAGAGTGATGGGTTCGTTAAAATCCTTTCTGATAAAAAAACAGATCGGGTATTAGGCGGGCATATTCTTGGATTTGGTGCTGGTGAAATGATCCATGAAATTGCAGTTTTAATGGAATTTGGTGGTTCATCAGAAGATCTGGGACGTTGTTGCCATGCACATCCTACCTTATCAGAAGCCGTGCGTGAGGCAGCTTTGGCAACATTTGCTAAACCACTTCATATTTAAAAAGCTTTTAAAAAGTACATTTTAAAAGGCACATGAGGCAGAAAATATTAGTGAAGCATGCAACAACATTTTAAAACTTTAAAAAAATATAACCAATTGTATTGAAATGTTCCATTTGTTGTATGCTTTTCGATAATTACTGTTTTAGATATCTGTTGTGCAGTTTTGATTGATTATTCTGTTGTGCACTATCGTTTAGAGCGGTGGTGTTTAGTCTATGTAAAGTTTTATATATGGGGTAGTTTTTATACTGTTATAAAATATTTAAGATAGGATTCTGAGCCTATCTGCGTGCTTTGTGTTAAGAAAACATCTCTCAAAGTGCCCAAATCTACTTCGCGAGGGTGTTCGTGAATGGTATAGCTGTAAAAGTTCCTCTTGAAATATATGAAATTCATTCAAACTGTTATAAGACCTATTGTGCACCATCATCTTTATGTTTAGTAAAAGTACACGCTGGCATTATAATACACTTTTTCAGTTCTCAATATTGCTAAAGCTCTTTATTATTTGAGAGTTTTCATAAGAGAATTTTTATTCTGTGCTTTTATCATTTTACCTCACACGCTCGTTTTGTTTGTGATGTGCAGACAAAAGATTTTAATTACTTCAATGTGAGAGAGTTTGTGATTAAGAGAATTTTACAGTATTCAGCGTTATGAATCAAGTTGAAAATGATGATTTATTGTTATAAATCAAAGCGTTATATATGAAGAGGGAAGTCAAAAGGAATTCACTCAAAGAAATTGAATTGTTTAATGATTGGTGTAGGTTAAGGATCTTTGTCATTTAAGATGAAGAGGCGAGGAATTGAATATTCTACAAAATACCGCTCTTCTTTAAAAGAGCGGTATTTTTATATCTTTTGTTTATGACACTATCTTTTTGATGATAATGACAAGTTATACAGTGTGATTAAATTAGTTTTTTCTTCTCTGTTTTTCTTGATCATTGCTCGCTATGTCTTAAAAAGATGCTATGTCTCTTCTTTAGGGTTGTTAAGAAATCGCAATGTTGCCAAAATATAACGAATAGCTAAAATTTTTTTGAAAACCATAATTACACGAGAATATTAAGTTTGTTTTCATTGGGCAGTTTTGTGATAACTTAAAAAATCAAGCATATGCTTTCTATAGGTATTAAAATTGTAATTTTTTATCCTCTTGTTGTTCTCTTATAAAAGTGGGAAGCCCCATATGATCAAGATATTTAAGGAAAGGGTGGGGTGGTAATTCTTCCACATTGACCATAGTTTTAACATCCCATTCACCTGTGGCAATAAGAAGAGCTGTTGCCGCTGCTGGTACGCCAGCCGTATAGGAAATGCCTTGTGCCCCAGTTTCATGAAAAGCTTGTTTGTGATCGGCTATATTATAGATAAAAATTTCTCTCGGTTTTCCATCTTTTTCGCCTTTAATAAGATCTCCAATACAGGTTTTTCCTGTGTAGTCTGGGGCGAGAGAGGAAGGGTCGGGTAAGACGGCCTTTACGACTTTCAAGGGCACGACTTCTTGTCCTTCTGCTGTCTTAATGGGCTGTTCAGATAAGAGACCAAGATTTTTTAGAACCGTAAAAACAGTGATATAACGATCACCAAATCCCATCCAGAAACGGACATTCTCTACATCAAGATTTTTGGAAAGTGAATGAATTTCATCATGTCCTGTCATATAGGCTTTTTGTTTTCCCACAACGGGAAGATCCCATTCATGGCTGATTTCAAACATTTTATTGGAAGTCCATTTTTTATTTTGCCATGACCATACTTGTCCTGTAAATTCACGGAAGTTAATTTCTGGATCAAAATTTGTAGCAAACCAACGTCCATGATTTCCGGCATTAATATCAATAATATCAATATCTGTGATTTTATCAAAATAATCATCGCGCGCTAATGCTGCATAAGCATTCACTACACCTGGGTCAAAACCTGCTCCTAAAATAGCGGTTATACCAGCTTTTTCACATTCTTGACGTCGAGGCCATTCATAATTGCCATACCAAGGAGGTGTTTCACAAATTTTCAATGGGTCTTCATGAATTGCGGTATCGATATAAGCGCATTTGGTTTCAATACAAGCTGAAAGAACAGACATATTAAGAAAGGCAGAACCAACATTAATGACAATTTCGCATTTGGTCTTTTGGATGAGCTTTATAGTTTCTTCTACATTCATGGCATTGAGCGAATGGCTTTTGAGAACACTTTGCTCTTTCATTGTGTTTTTTTCTTTAATAGAAGCAATGATGGCTTCACATTTTTTGAGTGTTCGTGACGCAATATGAATTTCACCAAGAATATCATTGTTTTGAGCACATTTGTGTGCAACAACTTGTGCAACACCTCCAGCACCAATAATGAGAACATTTTTTTTCATTGTAGGTCCATCTCCTTTTTAATACTGTTGTATGACGTTTTTTATGGTTTATCTTTATGAAAGGCTTTCCTGATAGTCGTTATAGCTGAATTGGCGTTGAAGTGTTAATGTACCATCGCACTCTTTGAGAACAATAGCAGGCATTGTAACGCCATTAAACCAGTTTTTCTTGACCATTGTATAACCTGCTGCATCTTGAAAAGACAGTCTATCGCCTATTTTAAGAGGTTTTTGAAATTGAAATGTTCCAAAAATATCGCCGGCAAGACAAGATTTTCCACAAATCATAATTTCGTGTGGTCCTTGATTAGGTTCTAATTTAGCATTTTCACGATAAATGAGAAGATCAAGCATATGTGCTTCAATTGAGCTATCAACGATGGCTAGATTCTTTTCATTATACAATGTGTCAAGAACACTGACTTCTAATGTGGTGCTTTTGGTAATAGCAGCTTCTCCTGGTTCTAGAAAAAGAGTGACACCATGAGTTTTAGAAAATTGTTTTAAGCGTTTTGCGAAAGCTTCTAGAGGATAATTTTCAGCCGTAAAATGGATTCCACCGCCAAGGCTTATCCAGTCAACAGCAGAAAAAAGTTCTGCAAATTTTTCTTCCATATACCCAAGCATTTGGTTAAAAAGATTAAAGTCAGCATTTTCACAATTGTTATGGATCATCAATCCGTTGATAAGTGGCAGAATTTCTTTGATAGCGCTTTGGTTTGTTTCTCCTAAGCGGCTAAAAGGGCGTGAGGGGTTGGCAAGATCAAAATTTGATGCGCTCATTCCTGGGTTTAACCTTAAACCTCTTTGAATGGTTTTTGTTGCATCAGAAAAGCGTTGAAGCTGTTGAATGGAATTAAAGATGATTTTATCTGCATAACCACAGGCTTCATCAATTTCATCATCTGCCCAAGCCACTGAATAAGCATGGGTTTCTTTGCCAAATTTTTCTCTTCCTAAACGTAGTTCATACAGGGATGATGATGTGGTTCCATCCATGAATTCAGACATTAAATCAAAAACACTCCATGTGGCAAAACATTTCAAAGCAAGTAAAATTTTAGCTCCGGACATTTCCCGTAAACGAGAAATTGTTTGCATGTTTTTGATGAGTTTCGATTTGTCTATAAGATAGTAGGGGGTTTTTATCATCATTTATTCATTCTTTTTTGTAGGATCTTATTGCCAAGATCAACGTTTAGTACAAAGAGTAACAGAATGTCTCAAGAAAAAAGAATCTTAAGAAAAGAATCTGTTTCTGTCCAGCAAGAGAAAGGCTTTCTGTAATTACTGTTGTTTATTATGTTGAGTTTTTTGTTATGAGTATGAAAAAAAAATTATATTATGCTTTAGCTTTTGTATTTGTTAGCAGTTTTTTCATCATAACAACCACTCTTGTTAATTGGGGGCAAAATAGAAGTGACGCTAAAGCCAAACTGGTTACTCAGACTTCTGTCCAAGATAGTTCGGTGCCTCTGATTTTTACGGGGCGTAGAGAACTTAATGGTTTCAAAGGTTATCGTCATTATCGGCGTGGTTATCGTAAATACAGTGATAATTGGTGGTATCCTGAAGTGGCATTTGTTACATCACCGCACTTAAGCACAAAAGGCGCATCATTAAAAGTTGTACCAGATGCTAAAAAAGTGTTTTTAACGTCTTCTTCGGAAAAATTAGAAAAAAAAGAGCCATGGATGCTTAAACAACATATTGAATTTTGCCGTGCGCGTTATCGCTCTTATAATAAAAATGATAATAGTTTTCAGCCTTTTCATGGGGGGCGTAGGCAGTGTTTATCACGCTTTTTTAAAGGATAGAAATTAAATAAAATTTTAATTGCTTCTTGTCGTGAGCGTTATTGTTCTTACAATAAAGAGAAGACTTGTGTGGTGCGCAGTATTTTCATGCAAGCATTGTTTTTTTTAAAAATTTAAATGCTTTTAAGTTTTATTAAATCTTATTATCATTAAGTGTGGAATGGGGGGTGAGAATATAAGTTTTTGTTTTGTCGATGACAAAATATTAAGGTAAAATGGAGTTTAAAGAATGACAACACGGGAAGCAATGTTGGTATTGCTCGTTTTGCTTCCCTTTGGTGGAAGTGCTGTCATTGGCTTTTTTCGTTCGACAGCAAAAAATAATGAAGCGTGGTTTGCTGGGGTCGTCGCACTTTTCTGTCTTATTTTTACAATAATGCTTTATCCGGAAGTTCGCGGAAACCACATAGTGCGTTTAGATATTTCTTGGCTTCCAGAATGGGGAAGCGATTTGATTCTCCGCATAGATGGTTTGTCATGGCTTTTTTGCTTGCTTATTACAGGGATTGGGCTGCTTGTTGTCATTTATTCACGTTATTACATAGATCCAGCGGATTCTGTACCGCGTTTTTTTTCCTTTTTTTTGGCCTTTATGGGATCAATGATAGGAATAGTTTTATCAGGTAATCTCGTCTTTTTGGTTGTTTTCTGGGAACTCACCAGTATTTTTTCTTTTTTGCTGATCGGCTATTGGTACCATAATGCAAGTGCGCGTGAGGGTGCGCGTATGGCTCTAACGATCACAGGTTTTGGCGGCTTTGCTCTTTTTATTGGAGTTTTATTGATTGGGTATACTGTTGGCAGTTTTGATTTGGATAAGGTGCTACAGTCTGGAGATATGATCCGGTCAAGTTCTCTTTATAGTCCTATCCTTATTTGTATTTTATTGGGAGGGTTAACAAAAAGCGCGCAATTTCCCTTTCATTTTTGGCTACCTAACGCGATGGCTGCTCCAACTCCCGTATCGGCTTATTTGCATTCGGCAACAATGGTAAAAGCGGGATTGTTTTTGCTTGTTCGTTTATGGCCTGTGCTCTCTGGAACAGAATCTTGGTTTTGGCTGGTTGGCTTTTCAGGACTCTCAACTCTTCTTCTAGGTGCCTATTTTTCCATGTTTCAGCAAGACTTGAAAGGACTGCTTGCTTACTCGACTATTAGTCATCTTGGATTAATTACAACACTTTTAAGTCTTGGTAGTCCACTTGCTTGTGTTGCGGCGATCTTTCATATGGCCAATCATGCTACTTTTAAAGCTTCTTTATTTATGGCTGCTGGCATTATTGATCACGAGACGGGAACACGTGATATGCGTAAACTGTCAGGGCTTTATCGTTCTATGCCTATCACAGCAACTCTTGCTTTAGTTGCGAGTGCAGCGATGGCTGGGGTTCCTTTGTTGAATGGTTTTTTATCGAAAGAGATGTTTTTTGCTGAAGCTGTTGAAACGCATATGGAATCATGGCTCGATTGGATTGCGCCTTATGTGGCAACGCTAGCTAGTCTGTTTAGTGTGACCTATTCTATACGCTTTATTCATGGCGTTTTTTTAGGACCAAAGCCTGACAATTTACCCAAGACTCCCCATGAACCACCGCATTTCATGCGTTTACCAATGGAGCTTTTGGTGTTTATTTGTTTAGCGGTTGGTATTTTTCCTAATTTAACAATAGGACCTATTTTAGATAATGCGGTCGTGTCTGTTTTAGGACCAATGACAATTCCTTATAGTTTGGCTGTTTGGCATGGGTTTAACACTCCATTAGTGATGAGCTTTGTTGCATTATTAGGGGGCGGATTGCTCTATGCTGTTGGGCATCGTTATTTTTTATCCTGTGATGATGGGGCTCCTTTTTTCCGTCACTTAAAAGGACCGCGTATTTTTGAACGCATTCTCGTAATTATTTCTTGGAAATGGGCCCGTGCGGTGGAGTCTGCTTTGTCAACACGCCGTTTGCAGATCCAATTGCATTGGATTTTTTGGGTCTGTTTTGCCTTTGTTGGTCTTTTACTTTGGTGCGATGGTTTCATTCCAGTGGGGACATTACCGCTTTTTCCACTTGATATTCCTTTTCTCGCTCTTTGGCTGGTTGGCGGATTATGTGCGCTTTTAGTTGCTTGGCGAGCAAAGTTTCATCGTCTTGCTTCACTTATGCTTTTAGGGGGAGCTGGTTTGATGACTTGTGCAACCTTTTTATGGCTTTCTGCTCCTGATTTAGCAATAACACAATTGGTTGTTGAGGTTGTTACAGTCGTTTTATTATTGCTTGGTTTACGGTGGTTGCCTAAACGTTTGCATGACCCTGGGCCAGCTGCTGTTCATTTTTGGGTTCGCTTGCGTCGTTTCCGTGATTTCATCATATCCTTTGTAGGAGGTGCTGGTGTAGCATGGCTTTCTTTTGCAGTGATGACACGTCCCCAAGGTACAACGATTTCTGATTTTTTTCTAACGCATGCTTACTCAGATGCTGGTGGTCGCAATGTTGTGAATGTGTTATTGGTTGATTTCCGTGGTTTTGATACCATGGGAGAAATTGTGGTTTTGGGTGTTGTTTCCCTTACTGTTTTTGCACTCTTACGACGTTTTCGTCCTGCGCCTGAGAGTATTGATGCGCCTTTTCAACAACGTATCCAGAAAGCCTTTGATATAGCACAGCCTAATCGAAATGTGGGAGATACAGTATTGAATTATTTAGCTGTTCCTGCTGTTATTATGGGTTGGCTCTTTCCAATTATTATCGCTTTTGCTATTTATTTATTAATGCGAGGGCATGATCTGCCAGGAGGTGGATTTGTCGGTGGTATTACTTTGGCTATAGGATTTATTTTACAATATCTTGCACGCGATATTCGGTGGGTGGAAACGCATTTGAGAGTTTTACCTTTGCGTTGGATAGGCTTTGGTTTATTATTGTCAGTCGTAACGGGGATGGGCTCTTGGTTTTTTGGATATCCTTTTTTAACATCCTTTTTTCGATATATTCATCTTCCGTTAATTGGGAAAGTTCCCATGGCATCTGCTTTTTTGTTTGATTTTGGTGTGCTTTCTCTTGTGTTAGGAGCAACTGTTCTCATTTTAATTGCACTTGCACACCAGTCAATTCGGAGTTACCGAATCGGTAAGAAACCTATTTTAAAAGAGAAGGAAAATTAATGGAAATTGTTCTTTCTTTGGGTATCGGTGTTTTTGTCGGATCAGGTATTTGGCTTGTTTTGCGTCCACGTACTTTTCAAGTCATTCTTGGTTTGTCCTTGATCTCCTATGGTGTTAATCTTTTTATATTTTCAATGAGTAGACCGCGTAGTAATGCTGCTCCAATTGTTGATCCTACCACTGTTATTAATCCAGCTAATTATGTCGATCCTCTTCCACAAGCCTTGGTTTTAACTGCGATTGTGATTGGTTTTGCAACAACAGCTTTATTTTTAGTTATCTTGTTGGTTTCACGTGGTTTAACGGGTTCTGATCACGTTGATGGACGTGAGGTGCAATAATGGAAATAGGAGTGCATCATCTCCTTATTTTGCCTATTCTTTTGCCGTTAATCACTGGAGCACTTCTTCTTTTTTATGATGAACGTCGTGCAAGACTTAAATCATTCATCAGTCTTTCTTCTGCGGGACTGTTGGTCGTTACTGCCATTTTATTGATTATACGTACTCTTGAAATAGCACCGGCTTGCGATGTTTATCGACTTGGTAATTGGCCGTCTTCTTTTGGAATTGTTTTAGTCCTTGATCGCTTAAGCGCTATGATGCTTTTACTTTCCAGCTTGTTGGTGACTAGCGTATTGGTTTTTGCGCGGGCTCATTGGTACAAAGCTGGTTCTCATTTTCAGTCACTAATGCAATTTTTTATGGTGGGGATAAATGGTGCTTTTTTGACTGGCGATTTATTTAATTTATTTGTGTTTTTTGAAGTTATGTTAACGGCTTCCTATGGGCTTGCTTTGCATGGTTCTGGTCAGACACGCGTGCGTGCAGGGTTGCATTATGTTGTGGTTAATCTTGTTGCTTCATTATTTTTTTTAGTTGGTATAGCGCTCATTTATGGAGTCGTTGGTACTCTTAATATGGCCGATTTGGCTGTTAAAATAAAATATATATCTTCTACAGATATTGTTTTGTTCGAAATAGGTGTTGCACTTTTAGGTATTGCTTTTTTGCTTAAAGCGGGTATGTGGCCGCTTAATTTTTGGTTGGTGCCAACTTACAGTGCAGCAGCAGCGCCTGTTGGAGCTTCTTTTGCACTTTTGAGCAAGGTTGGTATTTATATTATTTTACGTTTAACGTTGCTATGGTTTGGTTCTGAAAGTGAATATTTTAACCATTTTGGTCATACGGTTTTGTTTTATGGTGGGCTTGCCACTATGATTATTGGTTTTATTGGAGTATTGGCGAGCCAAGTTTTGGTGCGTTTGGCAGCTTATAGCGTTCTTGTCTCTTCTGGCACATTGTTGGCTGCGATCGGGATAGGCAATGCAGCACTGACAGCAGGCGCACTTTTTTATATTGTTTCTTCAACTTTAGCACTGGGAGCTTTTTTTCTTTTGGTAGAGTTGGTAGAACGCTGTCAAGATGTGGCTGCTAATGTTCTTGCTGTCACAATGGAGGTGTATGGTGACGATGAAGAGGAGGAAGAAGATGAAGTTGGCATCTATTTTCCAGTAACCTTGGCAATTCTTGGAGCTTGTTTTGGTATCTGTGCCATTTTGATTATTGGATTGCCGCCTTTTTCTGGTTTTGTTGCTAAATTTATGATGTTCATGGCAATTTTAAACCACAGTAGAGAGGATTTTTCTACTTCTCTTCCGGTTTACCAAGATTGGCTTTTTGTAGTTTTTGTCACTCTCTCTGGTTTTGCGGCTTTGATTGCATTGACACGAACGGGTATCCGAACTTTTTGGGTTTCTCTTGAAGGGCGTATTCCTCGTGTGCAAGTGATAGAATTTGCGCCTATTGCCGTTCTCCTTGCTTTGTGTTTTCTTATAACAATTGTAGCCAGTCCTGTTAGTCATTATATGTCTGAAACTGCTAAGACTTTGTATGAACCTCAAAACTATATTGGGAGCGTTTTAACGGATTTTTCTCTCGAAAATAGGGAGATAAGTAAATGAATCGTTTTTGTCCTTCCCCTTTTTTCAGTGGTGTCATTGTCCTTATGTGGCTTATTTTAAATGGTTTTAGTTTAGGGCAATTGCTTTTAGGGATTTTAACCGCTTTGTTTTGTGGTTGGATGATACGGCTTCTGGAGCCGGAGAAGGTTGTTATTAAAAGCTGGAGTGCGGTTTTTCGTCTCGTTTTTCGAGTATTTATAGATTCTATATTCTCAAATGTTTCGGTGGCTTGGTTTGTTTTAACAAAAAGGTCTCGAGTGCAGAAATCTGGTTTTATTGTAGTACCTCTTCTGCTTCATAATCGCACTGCTTTGGCTATTTTAGCATGCATCCTTTCGGCAACCCCTGGAACTGCTTGGGTTGCCTATAATAGTAAAAAGGGTGAACTTTTGCTTCATGTCTTAAATTTAAAAAATGGATATGATTACAAACAGTTGATCAAACAACGGTATGAGCAATTGCTTTTGGAGATTTTTTTATGAGTATGGTGATTCTTTATTGGGGGCTTTTCTTTTCACAGTTTTTTTTAAGTTTAGCGGTGACTTTCGCGCTGTTTCGGTTGATTCGTGGTCCACGGGCGCAGGATAGAATTGTTGGTTTAGATGCCCTTTATATAACCACTATTCTTTTGTTTCTTACATTCGATATTCGTTCAGGAACAACCACTTATTTTGTCGCAGCTCTCATTATTGGATTGTTGGGATCTGTCTCAAGCATCGCTTTGGCGAAATTTCTTATGCGGGGGGAGATTATTGAATGAAAGATGATATATCGCTTGTGGTTGCTATTGCTATCACAGTTTTCTTAATATTAGGGTCTGGATTGACATTGATCGCAACGATAGGTTTGGTGCGTTTTTCCAATTTTTATAAGCGTTTGCATATGCTTTCAGTATGTACGAGTTGGGGCGTTGGTAGTATTCTTATTTCTTCATTTCTTTATTCAATATTTGTGGACCATTATTTTGTTTTTCATGAAGTGTTGCTGATGTTTTTTTTGTTTTTAACAGCACCGGTAGCTTCTATGTTGCTTTCACATACGGCAGCTTATCGACATCATTCAGAAAAACAATCAGAAAAACCGCTGGCTCTTTTATTACACCAAACGGAGGAAAAGCTACCCACATCAGAAGGAACATCACGAGATGAGAGCCAGCGCGGTTCTTGAAATGTAAGAATCTTCCTTATTCTGTGCTTTTTTCTTCTACACAGTGGATGGGCTTTTCTTCTTTTGGATCATTAATAAGATCGTAAAATATGGCTTCATTTTTAGTTATCCACCAAATGTATTGTCCACCCACATATTTTCCTCCAGAAGCGGCAATTACATTAGAACCAACGATGCGCTTACCGTTCCATTTTAAATCAACAAGCGCAATATTGCCAGCATTATAATAAGTTGCTTCAACATACTCTTTGCTTGTTCCCATATCGCATTGATAGGAGACGGTCTCTGTTGTTGGTTCTGGATCATCTGGTACTTCAATGACTAAAGAACTTGCTAATGCATTAATTGAACCGAGGAGGAGCACACTTAAAGTAATGAAAAATTGTTTAGTAAAAGAAATTTTTTTCATAATATTTCCCGTGTTATTTAAAATAATAATGTTGACTCATCTTTACAGAGGATAGGTTTTTTTTCTTCTGGATCCTGAGCAAGGTCATAAAGCGTGACTTCTTTGTTCTTTTCCCACCAGATGTACTGAGCTCCTGCAAATTTTGCTCCTGTTGCCGCGATGACATTAGCAGCAATGACACGATCACCGTTCCATTTGAAATCAACCAACGAAATATTATCAGCATTAAGATAGACTGCCTCAATGCGCTCTTTACCTGCTCCAGTTTCACACTGATAGGTAATGGTCTCTGTTTTGGGCTCTGGATTGTCTGGTACTTCAATGATTAAAGAACCAGCTAAGCTATTGTTTGAGCTGAAGAGTGATAAACTTAAAGCGGTGAAAAATCCTAAAATGTGCAAAGTTTTTTTCATGATGCTTCCCTATATTCCTAATATTGTGCACAAAGAATAATTTGACTGATACGATGGTGTCTACGGCAGGATTCGAACCTGCGACCCCAGGATTCATACCACTTCGATTTTCACCGCCAGCCTTATCGGCTGTTTGTGGTCTGGACTGTCTCTTCACCTTGAAGCTTTTGCTCTTTAGGTGCTGCCCGTTCAGTCTCTACACCTTTCTCTCATTTGAAGAGAGACTTGGCTCGGGATTGGCATACAGTCGCCCATGAAGCTTTCCCCGAATTTGAGCAGATTCACTTTGAGGATTTCTCCTCAAAGTGCCCAATTTCTTTAGGAATCCTGTGCTCTATCCTACTGAGCTACGCAGACATCATCATGTTAATCTTTAATAGAAGTATAAAAACGAATCAATTATATTCAATATGAATTAACGAATTTCTGTTAATTTTTGTTCCAAAAAGGATAAAACGGCATCTGGTGAAACATTTTTTGCAATAAATGATTGGCCAAGTCCGCGTGTTAAGATGAAAGTCAAATTGTTTTGCGAAACTTTTTTATCTTGGGCAATGAGAGTCATTAAAGTTTCAGCATCTGGTAGACACCCTGGGATATCCTTTAATTGTGTAGGCAATCCTATAAATTTGAAGTGCGCTTCAATGCGTTGTATAAGCGTGGGGCTTATTAAATTTAATTGAGCAGAGAATTGATGAGCTAGAATCATCCCAATTGCTACGCTTTCGCCATGGATTAAACGGTTGGAGTCATAAGCGGTTGCTGTTTCAAGCATGTGTCCAAATGTATGGCCAAGATTTAAGAGTGCGCGCTCTCCCGTTTCGTACTCATCGCGTGCTACAATGGCAGCTTTAAATTGGCATGAGCGAACAATGGCCTCTGTTCGCATAGGGCCATTAGAGAAAATTTTCTGCCCATTTTTTTCAAGCCACTCAAAAAAGTCAGGTTGGTTAATGAGACCGTATTTTACTATTTCTGCGTAGCCAGCGCGAAATTCGCGCGGTGGCAGGGTATCAAGAAGACACGTGTCAGCAATAACGCATTGTGGTTGATAAAAGGCACCAATAAGATTTTTGCCATATTGGCTATTGATTCCCGTTTTTCCACCAACAGAAGAATCAATTTGTGCAAGAAGCGTTGTGGGCATTTGAATGAAGTTCATGCCACGGCGGATTATACTTGCCGCAAATCCTGCTAGATCACCAATGACACCACCGCCAAAAGCAATAACACAGTCGCCTCTTTCTAAACGCGCAGCAAGAATTTGATCGATGACAACTTGCAGGGTTGAAAATGATTTTGATTGTTCTCCTGCTTCTACAATAATAGGGACAGTATGAATTTTATTTTTTGTTAATTCTGCTTGCAATATCTCCAAATGAAGGGAAGCAACATTTGTATCTGTAACAAGTGCCAAGCGCGTTTGATGAGGATCTTTTTTATTAAGAGCATGTTTAATCTGTGAAGCAGCTTGTGTAATCAGACCCGGACCAATGATGATATCGTAACAGTGTTTGTCAAGTTTAACAGTGACGGTTTTGGTTTGCATGCTGGTTATCCCTATTGTTAATTTCTGTGTATAGGTAGTGCTGTACGGATCGTATAACATTTTGTGCTACGGTATGACGGCTTTCTTTATGACTGTTAATTGTTAAGTTTGCCTTTGCATAGATAGGATAACGCTGTTCCATGAGTTTTTGCATGGTTTCTTTAGGATTGGCTGTTTGAAGCAGGGGACGTGTTGGGTGCTTTGAGACACGTTGCATGAGGATATCAAGATCGACTTTTAGCCATATGGATATACCATTTTGGTGAATGGCTTTTCGGATATTTTCATTTATGTAGGCACCACCACCTGTTGCTAAAACAAGGGGACTTTTTTTCATGAGGTTTAGAATAACACGCTGTTCAAGAGCACGAAATTCGGATTCACCATAAATTTCAAAGAGTTCCGTGATTGTCATTTGTGCAGCTTTTTCAATTTCTTGGTCAGAATCATAAAAAGGTAAACGAAGCATGGTGGCGACGCGTTTTCCGATCACTGATTTGCCTGCCCCCATAAGACCAACAAGGACAAGTGCTCTTTTATCAAGGGACGATAAGAGCTGATTCTTTATTTGTGTTATGGGGACGCGTTTTTGTCGATTGCTTTTCATAACTTTATTTCGGCATTTATCCATCTTAAAGTCAATTCCTGTTAATCTTTGTGAGGCATAATACGAGATAGAATATTTTTGGGTAGGTTATTGTCTTATGCCAACATTGACTAGATTTTTGATGATTCTTTTCATTTTGCTTTCTGTTCTTTTCATTATAATGGGTGCTCTTGTGGTTTGGGTTGAACCAGTAACTGTGGATATGTACATTGATGTTCCCTTGGATTCATGGAATCTTTCTACGGAAGCGAATCAATGAAATGAAAAGTGGTGCTGTGATAGATCATTTTCTTGAGATGATGAGTGCGGAGAGAGGGGCTTCGTCTCATACGCTTGCGGCTTATCAGCATGATTTGCAGTGGGCACAAGACGAATTGTCTTCACACTCTGTTTCGCTTTTTTCAGCACAAAAAGAAGATTTAATTACTCTTTTGTCACTTATGCATACTTTTGGTTTTGCGGCATCGTCGCAAGCGCGCCGTTTATCGACTTTGCGTCAGTTTTATCAATTCCTTTATGCTGAAGGGTTGAGAGCAGATGATCCCTCTCATGATATTGATGCACCTCGTCAGGGGCGTCCTTTACCCAAAATCATGAGTGAAGATGCAGTGATAAAATTGCTTGATTTTGCGGAGTTAGAAGTCAATCAAGCAGACTATGGGTCCAAAGGTTATTTCCGTGCACTGCGTCTTCAGCTATTGATTGAAATGCTTTATGCAACAGGGTTACGTATTAGTGAGTTGGTGAGTCTGCCGGTTCAGTCTGTTCGAAGGAAGGAATACAGCGTTTTGGTTCGTGGTAAGGGCAAAAAAGAACGAATGGTGCTGTTATCAAAAAAAGCATGCCAAGTTCTTTCACAGTGGTTAAATTTGCGTGATCAGGGAAAGGACGCTACGAGTTCTTATCTTTTTCCTGCGCATTCCGAGACAGGATATATTGCTCGTCAAGTCGTTGCACGAGAGTTGAAAAATCTCGCTAGAAGAGCAGGGATAGGAAGTGATAGCTTTTCTCCCCATGTGTTGCGTCATGCTTTTGCTAGTCATCTTTTGCAAAATGGTGCTGATTTGCGTGCCGTTCAACATTTGTTAGGTCATTCTGATATTGCTACCACTCAGATTTATACCCATGTGTTGGAAGAGGGACTTTATCGTTTAGTCAATGAGCATCATCCACTTGCCGATGAGCAAAAGGCTCGTTAAAGAAAAGGTGATGTTTTTGAAAAAGACTTTATAAAGCAAATTATAAGTGTATAAGTGACACTGAATGAGTTGACACAAATGTATAATTATCTTGATTTTGAAAAACCAGTTGCTGATCTTGATGGGAAAATTCTTGAATTAAAAAAAATTTCTCAGGAAAAAGGCAGTCTTGATATGAGTGACGAGATTGCTCGTCTTGAAACGCGTTCCCAAACAGCGTTGCGCGATATTTATAAAAAATTATCGCCGTGGCAAAAAACACAAGTTGCTCGTCATCCGGATCGTCCCCATTTTATGGACTATTCTAAACGCCTATTGAGTGACGTTACGCCTTTGGCCGGAGATCGCAAGTTTGCTGAAGATGAGGCTATTCAAGCGGGGTTTGCACGCTTTAAAGGTGAGGCCGTTGCTTATATTGGTCAAGAGAAAGGTCATGATACGCAAACACGTTTGCGCTATAATTTTGGTTCTGCGCGTCCAGAAGGCTATCGTAAAGCTGTACGTATTATGGAAATGGCTGACCGCTTTGGTTTGCCCCTCCTTACTTTTATTGATACAGCAGGTGCTTATCCTGGGGTAAGCGCTGAAGAACGTGGGCAAGCGGAAGCAATTGCTCAATCAACAGCTACAACTTTGCGTTTGAAAGTTCCTGTGGTTTCCGTTGTTATTGGAGAAGGCGGTTCTGGAGGGGCGATAGCAATCGCGGCTGCCAACAAAGTTTATATGTTGGAGCACGCAATTTACTCTGTTATTTCACCAGAAGGAGCAGCTTCTATCTTATGGCGTGATCCAGCTCGTGCAAAAGATGCTGCAATGAATATGCGTATTACCGCTCAAGATTTGTATCGCTTAAAGATTATTGATGGCATTATTTCGGAACCTTTAGGGGGAGCGCATCGTGGCAAAGAGATTGTCATTGATGCAACGGGTGATGTTATTTCAGAAGCTTTAAAAGCTATGGCTGGAAAAGATGGTCAAGTGCTTAAACAAGAGCGAAGGGAAAAATACCTTCAAATTGGTCGATCTCTAACATAGGTTATTTTTTGTGAGGGGTGTTGGATTGGAGTTTTATTCGATGACATTTAGCAGATTCCTTGCTGTGTGTGTGTTGTTTGTAATGGGACTATTGACAGCATGTGAAGGAAGATTACCAGCCTCTATTCGCGCTAAAGTTGAGCAGCCGTTGCCGCAAGAAATCAAAAATAGAATGGTTCTGTATGATATAGATCCCTATGCACCGATTATGATGCGGTTTTTTAAGGAAGAAAATCTTGCTGAAGTTTGGAAGCAATCTCGTTCAGGACCTTTTATCTTGGTTGCTCGCTATGGCATTTGCAAATGGTCTGGTAAGCTTGGACCTAAATATAAAGAAGGGGATCTTCAGACACCAGAGGGTTTTTATACTATTAGCGCAAACCAAATGAATCCTTATTCAAAATATTATCTCTCTTTTAATATAGGATTTCCTAACCTTTATGATCAGGAAAATGGTCGCACAGGAAGCAATCTTATGGTGCATGGTTCTTGCTTTTCCGCAGGGTGTTATTCTATGAGTGATAAGAACATGGCTCAGATTTATGCGTTTGCACGGGATGCTTTTAAAGGAGGACAAAGAGAGTTTCAGTTGCAGGCTTTTCCTTTCCGCATGACCGAGGATAATATGTCACGTCATAGCAAGAATCCTCATTATCAATTCTGGGTTATGCTTAAGAAAGGTTATGATTTTTTTGAAAAAAATCGTCAACCTCCAACTGTTGAGGTTTATGGAAAACGTTACGTTTTTAATCGCGATATTGATAAAAATTCAGTTTCTCTAATGCAGTGAGTGTTATTGTATCCTACTGCACCGTAAACACTATCACTTAATAATGGTGATACAGGATACGCAAAAACTTTGCACATAAGGTGTTTAAGTGAGTAGTCAATATTTTAAAGCGCAGAGTTTTTTCATAGAGCTTTATGTAAGTAAATCATATGAAGTGGGAAGCCAAGAGGAATTTTCTCAAAGAAGTTGGATTGTTTGCACATTGTTACTGGTATCAATCTTCGTTTTTAGTGAAGAGTAAGTTAACATGAAATGTACCTCTCTTTTTATTTCTTTCAAAGAGTTTTATTCTTTTATGCTGTGAAATATTGTCTTGTCGTGCTGTTATATAAGATACATTCACATATTTTAAAATGCGATATTGCCTCTGTCTGATTTTGTTTTTTTTCTTAACAGGGATTTTGATTTCAATTAGCTTGAATAAATATAGAGTTGAGCAGAATATTTTAGAACCAAGAATTTGGCCAATCGGTCTGTGAAATGAATCACATGAAGTGGTTTGCAGATGAAGCGCATTTAGAGAGAAAACAATCTGTTTGCAGATTGATGGGTATTAAATTTTTTATCATAACAATTTGATTTATAATGATAATTTAGTGTTATTCAAGTTAAATTAGAACCCTGAATACCGTAAGATTCTCTCATTTCAAAGCCGTTCCATGTTGAATAAATTAAAACCATTTTCTTGCACGTTACAAGCGGGGATAACCGCGTGGGTGAAACTGTGCAAGAAAGACTAAAATGCTTTTTACAAACCGTCTCAAGTACCAAGGGCTTGGTTTCAACATTGGGAATTAGCAAAGTGTGTAATGGTGCCGGTTTGCTCCTTTAAAAGCATAAAGATGGTGGTGCTAATGAATTTAATGTTATATCATTGAAGGGGAGAAAAAATTAAAATTTTATTCCTGGAATGACCAGAGGATTTTCTAAGAGA
The DNA here is from genome assembly GCF_042196245.1 of Bartonella sp. AP19HLJMH. Classification (NCBI taxonomy): domain Bacteria; kingdom Pseudomonadati; phylum Pseudomonadota; class Alphaproteobacteria; order Hyphomicrobiales; family Bartonellaceae; genus Bartonella; species Bartonella sp. AP19HLJMH. The sequence goes on along the minus strand of NZ_JBHIPX010000002.1, from coordinate 5,670 downwards.
GCTGTTTTGTCTGCAGTATCTATTGCTGGTTTATTAAAAAAAGCATTGAGGAGCTTTTGTATTGCGTCTTTTTCAACACCATTGGCAATGATGACAAAACGTGTTTGTTTTATTCCTTTTGGCCATGCCGGCAATCTTATGGGAGGATGAAAAAATGTTTGTACGCCATGTAATACAAGTGGGCGATAAGGGTCATCACGCAATGCGATAATTGCTTTAATACGTAATAATTTTGTACCATAACGCTCTTGTAGGAGATCTAAAAAAGCTTCAATTGTGGCGTAATCAACAGGACCCTCACAGTTTAGTGAAAAGGTACGAATGGTTTTATGGGGGGTATGATCATGTGGGGTAGTCGTAAGATTTTGTTTAAGTTTTGTATTTTCTACTTTTTCATCCCATAATGTGTTATTTATTAATAGATTTGAACAGAAATCTTTAGAATGGCCGTCAATGATTTGTGCTGTAGGATTCATTGTTTTAAGTGTGCTAAGGAGTGCATCTGAAAGCGTTTGTGGGTCTCTAAGATCTGTTTTGGTGAGAATGATTTTATCAGCAAATATTAATTGTTTATATATTTCAGGATAGCGCTTACATATGGAAAGTGGACTTAATGTATCAAATGTTGCAAGAACAGCATTTATGGACAATGTTTGAATAAACAATGGGTGGCTTAAAAGTATTTGTAAAATAGGGGCGGGATCAGCCATCCCTGTGGTTTCAATGATAATATGATGGAGTTGTTTGATCTGTCCTGTCTGAACGCGATTTATTAAATCAATTAATGTGTCGATGAGATCACTGCGTAAATTACAGCATAAGCAACCATTGGCAAGCTCAATAATTCCTTCTGTCGTTTTTTCAACCAGAAGGTGGTCAATACTGATTTCGCCGAATTCATTGATGATAACAGCACATTCTGTTAGAAGAGGGTCTTGTAGCATACGGTTGAGCAAAGTTGTTTTGCCAGAGCCTAAAAAACCCGTAATAAGCGTGAGAGGGATGCGCTTTATTTTCATGTTAATCATCAATCATAGTTTTGTTTTTAAAAAATATATCTCAGTATGTCTAAGCAATTTATAATGATGTCCGTGAGGGATATAATGGTTAATCCCCCATGAAATCCATTGTACCACTATCTTTACGCTTATAAAGGTAGGTGCACGTGGGTATATTATACACTTTTAGCGTCAATGTTATGATAATTCTTGGTTCTTGAAAGGACTTATAGGAAGGATTTTTATTCCTTGTTTTAATTATTTTATCTACATGTTCATCCACCTTGTGGCGCGCAAGAGACTGGTTTTATTGATTCAACAAATACAGATTTGAAATGAGAGAATCTTACAATACTTGTGGTTTTGACATAAGGTACAAAATAATTAATTATGATTATAAATCAAAGTATTATAATTAATTGTAGATTATGATTTATGGCTTTTTATAGAATGGTTTGCGTGCCTTTTATACGGAATATAGGGTTTTCTTAGTGGTTTTACTGTCATTTTAGGTGTTTGTGGCGTACGAATGAGGTGTACTGATAAAGGATGAGAAAAAGAAGGTGGAGCAGTGATAAAAGGTGAGGTGAGAATAATATTTCCTTGATCATCATATGAATTTGCATGCATTTTTATGGCTTCAGGTGTGCATGTTTGTTGTCTCATATTGTTGGCTTGTGTTATGTTGCTCCCATAAGGTTTTAATGTTGCTAGTGTTAATTGGGGGCTTCCTTGGTGCAAAAATCCTATTTCAAGAAGTTGTGCAGCTTTTTCTTCTCTTTCACTTATGTTGTTAGCACCTAGAATGACAGCAATAATTGTACGTTTATTGCGGGTGGCTGAGGCAACAAGATTAAAACCAGAGGCACAAATAAAGCCTGTTTTCATACCGTCTATCCCATAAAAACGGCCAATGAGGTTGTTTGAGTTATGTTGGATTTTTCGATTATTACCAAAATCAATGGCTGGAATAGAAAAATAATGAGCATATTGTGGAAATTCTCGACGTATTTGAACGGCTAAAAGAGCAATATCGCGTGCCGTGGAGTAGTTTTGAGGATCTGGTAAACCACTTGCGTTCGCAAAATGGGTGCCAAACATGCCTAAACGTTTAGCTTCGCTATTCATTTTACGTACAAAATCTTTCTGTGAACCCGCAACAGCTTCACTCATGGCAATGGCTAAATCATTGGTAGATTTAACCATGGTGATACTTAAGGCTGTATCAAGTGTGAGTACAGAACCAGCTTTATAGCCTGAACGATATGAGGGAGCTTTTGCGGCGTATTCGCTGATGGTGATATGTTTGTTTGGTGAAACTTCCCCTCGGCTCATGGCACGAAAAATAACATAAGCGGTCATTAATTTTGTCAAGGAAGCAGGATACCAACGCTCAAAAGCTTGATTATGTTTTAAGATACGCCTCGTTGTAACATCAACAGAAATAAAAGGCTGCGCTAGAGCAACAGCGCTGGATAAACTCAAAATCACAGAAAAAAATAAATTATAGAAGAGACGTCGCATTAATTTAAATCTAGTTCCCTCTTATTCGTTATTTAGAATTGTTTTAATGTAGCACACAAAGCATTTAAGTCTAGGATAGGAAGGAAAGATGGTTAATTGCTGTATCCGTTGTGTCTGTGGGATAAAAACCAATTCTCATTTTTATTTTCCCCTTGAATTTGGTTTGATGACTTAAGTATCTCAAGAAATACTTTTTAAATAATGAAGATTGTACAAGATTTCAGGCTCTTGGAGGGATTGAATTTCTCAGAAAGGAATGAATCTGCATAATCATGCATTTTTCTTGCTCTCCTGTTAGGATAGCCCTTGGCACTTGAGACGGTTCGTAAAAAGTATTTTAATCTTTTCTTGTATCGTTTTATTCACACGAGGTATCCCCACTTGTAATGTGCAAGAAAATAATTCTAATTGATTCAACCTAGAGTAGATTTGAAATGAGAAAATCTTACGGTATTCAGGGTTCTCATTCAAGTTGAATAACGCTAAAATATCCTTATAAATCAATGAGATGTATGTTATTTAAATGATTTTAAAGAGAGGAAGAATTCTTTTTCAAAAAAATTTACACATTGATCATTTCTTATCATGTACAAGTGTTTTACAATTTTAAATTAGAAAGTTTGAAGTATCTTTCTTATATTTTTGTTCCCTATACTCCGCTCAATATACAAAGTTATGCATTATTCTTATCAATCAGTGCATTGTTTCATGATGATTTAGTTTTTGAAGTTTCTGAACAGCGTATGGTGGCATAGGAGGAGGGGTGGGATCTTGAGCTGCTAAGAGAAGCAGTTCATCACACGCTTTTTCAGTTTTTTGGACAAGTTGATCTAGAAAATCACGTTTGCTTAAACCAGCCTCTATCGGGGGAAGAATACGGACACGAATTGTTCCGGGATAGCGGCGAAAATTATTGCGTGGCCAATATAAACCCGCATTATGTGCAATAGGAACAACTTGAAGTCCTAATTCATTATAGAGCGCGACAATTCCCGACTTATAATCTGGTTCTTGACCGGGTTGTCGGCGTGTTCCTTCGGGAAAAATCAAGATTTGGCGCCCTTGTTTTACTTTCTCTTTTGCTTTTTGTATAATCATTTTTAAGGCTTTGATGGGTGTTGTGCGGTTAATGGGGATAATTTGCGTTTTTGCCATATACCAGCCAAACAATGGAATCCACATCAATTCACGTTTTAAAATGAGAGTGGGATCATCAAAATAAGGAACAAGACTGAAAGTTTCCCAAGCCGATTGATGCTTTGGAGCAATGATATAGGGTCCTTTGGGAAGATTTTCTAAACCTTCAATCTCATAACTTGTGCCTGCGATGTATTTTTGCAAAAAGAGTGTAACGCGCGCCCATGTTTTAGGGACAATCCATGCCTTTTTGCGGGGCATTAAAAAATAAACGGGAGCGTAAAGAATCATTTGTATGAAAGTTGTTGTATAAAAAGCGAACGTAAAAAGAATAGAACGAAGGATAAGCACTACATTTTCCATTTTATATCTATAAGAAGACTTCATATATAATATAATTCACATGAGAAAACATCTTCTTTATGTTTTTTCAAGCATCTATTTTTTCGGTAACTCATTTTCCGATATTTAAAAACAGAAGGAAAGAGGTTAATGGAATTACAAAAAGATAAACTTTTTATTCCACGGATTTTATCTATTGCGGGAACAGATCCTTCTGGTGGCGCTGGAATGCAGGCGGATTTGAAGGTTTTTTCAGCTATGAAAACTTATGGTATGAGTGTGGTTACAGCTGTTGTTGCACAAAATACTCAGGGTGTGCGTTCTTTTCAGGCATTAGATGCTTCTTTTGTTGCAGATCAAATTGATTCTGTTTTTGAGGATATCCATGTTGATGCCGTTAAAATTGGTATGGTTGCAAATGCTCAGATTGCACAGGTTATTGCAGAACGTCTTGCTTATCATAAAGCGCGTTTCATTGTTTTTGATCCGGTTATGGTTGCAAAAAGTGGTGATGTTCTTTTAAAGTCTGATGCAATTGAAATTATGCGTGATGTTCTTGTGCCGATGTCAACTTTGATCACGCCAAATTTGCCTGAAGCTGCACTGTTATTGGGGCGTGAAGTGCAATGGTCTTTAGAGACTATGTATCAATATGCTCCACGACTCTTGGCGCTAGGGTGTCATGCAGTTTTGTTAAAAGGGGGACATTTGAATACGCTGACCAAAAATAGTACAGAAAATTACGATTGTTCTAGTCCAGATCTTTATTGTGATTGTGAAAACCTTGTTATACTTGAAGCCTCTCGTCTTTCAACTACTCATGATCATGGGACAGGGTGTACCATTTCTGCTGCCATTGCAGCTCTGTTACCTACCCAACCTTTGGATTGCGCTGTTAAACAAGCAAAAGATTATTTGCATGGCGCTTTAACTGCCTCAGATGCTTTAAAAGTAGGGAAAGGGCGAGGGCCGCTTCATCATTTTTATGCATTATGGAAAGATTAATACAACGGTTGATAGTGAAAAATCTTCACTCTATGAATTTGTTTCGTCATTATATGATGTTTTGGACTTATGACTGATAAATGTTAGCGTATTGTAGCTTAACAGTTATTTTGTATTAAGAAGGATAAGAAAAAATGTTATAATTTGCTTCTTTTATATATTTTTTACGATTAATCTATCCTGTTTTAGAGGCAATTTTGAGTATAAAAAAGAGAGCAAGGAATTGTAAAATCAGGATTTGATAGCAAAAAGAGTAGAGGGAAAGACCTTTTACAAGGCGATATTAAAGCTAGCGGATCCACTATATTCGCTGTTTCTTATATTGGTGGCAAAACAGCCATTCAACCGATTGCACAATTTGCGGGGGCGGGGCATGCCAATTACTCTGTGAGAGAACAAAGAGACAAAGACCGTTCCCCCATCACACACAATCAAAATGTCACAGTGCATGTTAATGGGGCGCGTGAACCCATGGCCACTGGTCGTGCGGTTGCCCATGCTTTGCAACGGGCACGCGCTAATGCGCTGCATGGCGGGACAGAGTAATGATACAATCAAGGAGAGGGCGTCTATGAGAGATCCTTTGCTGATGTTAGGACCGCATCAATTTTATGTGGACTGGCTGAATTTCCAATCCTTTGAAGAAGAGTTTTCTGCCTCATGG